>DATBWO010000125.1:0-3385 GCA_036514775.1 Dehalococcoidia bacterium
TAGGATCGGAATTTCATCAGTAAAATAACCCGCACGCACAACAGAGCTACCATATTCTATGAACCTGAACGTCTTTGAACTGAAACCGAATAAAAGCGAATTATCCTTCTCCATACTAATCCAGCAAAATTTATATAAAGAGTTTCTGTATCTAAGATAAATTCGCACCTTTCCAATCCACTCTTTTTTAGACATCGCTCTACTCCACAGATATAAAGGATTAATTATCATACTAGCTTTAGTTTGAGCTTTACAAGCATAATAGAACCGAACTTTAAAGATTTCAAGAGTTACTCCATTTACCTTTACTTTCAGATTATCAACTGGACTCGCTTTAACGTTAGCTTCCAAACCAAGTTTTTGGTAAAGTTTAAGAATGTCTTCAAATCTTACTGACCTTGTATATTTCAATACCATATCTAAGCTTTCCCAGCCATAAGGTCAGGATTACTATGGGGACATAATACCTGATTTGTAGTAGGCCTAATCCTTCACCTTGTGAAGGATGGTGTCCCGGGAATTCAGGAATTTGTTGTATTGACTATTCCTTTTGATTCTCATATGATGTACAAAGGGGATAGGAGGTGAAGCTATGCCGTTTTGTCCTAATTGTGGAAAAGAGGTAAGCGAAGGCATCACGTTTTGCCCTAACTGTGGACAGAGGCTTAAGGTTGGGGTAACGCCAGAGAATACATCAGGACAAGGTGAATCATCCATAGTCCCGGAGGAAGTTAAGGGGTGGAACTGGGGAGCATTCGCCCTAAATTGGATATGGGGGATTTGCAATGGTGTCTTGATAGCGCTACTTTGCTTTATTCCTGGTTTTGGGTTTGTCTGGGCCTTTGTTCTTGGCGTAAAGGGAAATGAGTGGGCATGGCGAAATAAGAAATGGGACAGCATTGAGCAATTTAAGAGCACGCAGAGGGGCTGGAATATTGCCGGCATAATAATATTTGCGATATCAATAGCTATCCTAGTTGCAATCATCCCTACGGTTTTTATTCCTTTAGTCCTGTTTTGTTCTGGGTGAAGTCCCCTTAGCATTTGTCTTATTCCAGGGAGATAACACCTAATCTGTAGTCGGCCTAATTGGTATGGTGTCCCTAGAATTAAGGAGCGGAGAGACTACCACTATAAAGGGGGTATTGACATTTTCTTCATTAGTGATATAATAATTTAATATAATAGCACTGTAAGACTAATATAGGGTTGGGGGTCAAGTGTGTGCGACAGAGGGTTGTCAGAGTTCTCATCATGCTCAGCCGAGCACATATAGACATGTGAACCGGGCTCTGTCTTTGTACAATAGTAAAATTTCCAATCTCCGTCGACTTGGTAATAAAAAGAGGCAGAAAACCTCATGCCATGTAGAATAGGAATAACCACAGACCCGGAAGCAAGACGGGTATACTGGCAGAAGCAGGCCATAGGGCTTGCAAACTGGCAGGTACTGGAAATGTTCAGAAGTAAGGCAGCAGCGAAGGAATACGAGACCCAGTATGCTTTAAGACATGGATGTAAGGTGGCACCTGGCGATTTAGATTTACTTGGCAGAGAGAAGGAATTAGCGACTGAGCACGAATACTGGTGGTACGTCTATCACTTCGATTATGAGCCGGAGAAGCCTAATCACATTTAGAGCATAATATTTCTATTTACTTCCATGACCTATCCAACCACATCCCTTCGATTCCTCCATTTTCCTCATCAACCACGAAAGAGCCTATATTTCTAATAGCACCACCACTAAAACGACGATGATAAGGTTCATACGCAAAGCTCACTTTCCATTTTCCTTCAGTCTTTAGTGCGTATGTAAGTTGCAACGTGGCATAATCTGTAACACCCAACATGTCTAGAACTTCGTGAGCTATTCTTATTAAATCTTCTGCTTGTACACTCATGGTCTCAAACTACCCCAAAGAAAAATTTATTGTCTATCTTACCACAAAATTCTTTTTTCGTATATATATATTTATCCCCGAGCATTCTGGAGACACAATGCCTGGTTTGTAGTAGGCCTAATCCTTCACCTTGTGAAGGATGGTGTCCCTGGAATACCTGGTGTAAAACAGCAGCAGTCCTATAAAGTCTCTTATTTCAGGCAAAGAATGAATATAATGAGATGGTGGCAGTCAAAAGAGCTATTGACAGCTCTTCTTGGTTTATGTAACCTTAAATCTTGGATGACATATCAAACAGATAGGAGGTGATTGAATGAAAAAGTGGTTTATAATTGTGTCTATCGTAGCTGTGCTGCTCGCTGCCTCCACAGGTGTTGGCTTTGGGATGTTGAGTAAGACCAAGGCTGAGCTAGCCGACACCAAAGCTGAACTGACCAGCACTGAGACGGAGCTGGCGAGCACGGAAGCGGAGCTGGCGAGCACGGAAGCGGAGCTGGCCGAAATTGAGGAAGTCTATCCGCCTGGATATTTCTCGTCGGCAACAGAGCTTCAAAACTGGCTAGCGACTGATGATATATCTGATAGAAGCTCTGCTGATGCTGTGCTTTGGTATGCTAACGCACAAGAGCTTCAGGAGCGAGCTCTTGAAGACGGCTATATTATTAATGCCTACATTTGGGATAATTTAGATGGAACTTATAGTGTTTATTGCGATGCAGTGACCGAAGATAACTCTCTCTACTGGTGGGACCCAGAAACCGATAATATTTATTACGCACTTGATGTTAAGCACTTCTAAAAGGAGGGCATCAAGCCTGTAGCTTTACAGTATCGATCTTAACAGGCAAATAATCAAGTTCGCAAGACACCACGCAAAAGGTGTGGAAAATGTGCACTTTGTGTATGGTGCTGCTTGCCTTCCCGTCAAGAATGCTTAAATAGACATCACCATCAGCACAGGCGCTTTACATCATTGGAAGACACTTTGAGGCGAGTCCCATAAAATGCTATTGTATTATAGTTAACCGTATAATCGTATAAAATTCCTCGCCCTCGACGGGAGAGGATTAAGGTGAGGGTGAAGTCCCCCTCCCTCTAACTCCCTCCCGCCAGGGGAGGGAGAATTATGGGGAAGTGTCGGAATTGGCAGACGAGCATGACTTAGGATCATGTGCCTGAAAAGGCGTGGGGGTTCGAGTCCCCCCTTCCCCACCACAGAAGAGAGCAAAATCACACACTGAGGCGTATTTGACCAATTTTTGCTATAATCTAATTGGAGTTTTTGAAAATCTGTTAAGTTGTGAGGAGGAGAGATTATTATGAAGTTTGCGATTACTTTTGAGCACGATGAGGACGGATATATCGTAGTGAGTTGTCCGGCTTTACCTGGATGCCACTCGCAGGGAAGAACCAAGGAAGAGGCTATTGCTAATATCAGGGAGGCTATACAGGGATACATAGCCAGCATGCGGAAACACGGG
>DATBWO010000126.1:0-15873 GCA_036514775.1 Dehalococcoidia bacterium
AACTTGAATGGACCTAACTGGGTCGGGTGATCGCGGGCCGCGAGGCTCGAGGAAAGTCCGAGCTCCAACGGGCAGGGTGCTGGGTAACTCCCAGGAGGGGCAACCCTACGGAAAGTGCCACAGAAACACACCGCCAGCGGCCCCGATTATATCGGGGTGCGGGTAAGGGTGAAATGGTGAGGTAAGAGCTCACCAGCAACTAGGAGACTGGTTGGCTGGGCAAACCCCACCTGGAGCAAGACCGAATAAGAGGGCTTAACTACCCCAAAGTCTTAAGGCTCTGGGGCAAGTTTAAGGTGCTCGGCCGAGGCCTTCGGGTTGGTCGCTTGACCCCTATAGTAATATCGGGGCTAGATGGATGGTCACCACCCCGACTTAGTCGGGGCACAGGACTCGGCTTATAGGTTCACTCGCCCAAAAATTTTTTCCCGGCTTATATGCGGCAAAGGACAGGGATGAGACCCAAGCCTTGACCGATGGGTTATCCAAGGAAACAACAAGGGAGAGGAGAGCATCCCAGCGGCCATAAACAAGTTTGTTAAACCAGAGTCCCGGGCATAGAATAATAATGTATGGATGACATCTCCCCCAAGCTTCGGGATTTTATTCTCTTTTGTGCCCAGAGACGGAGCCCAGAGTGGCCGGCTATTTATGATGAAATGACCCGAGTAGCCGGAGGAAAATTATTCCAGGGACTGGGCTACAAAGACCTTAAGCAGCTGGGGTTATCCTTCTCCCTATCTGGTATGGACAAAACCATCCAGTTGGTGAAAGAAGTTACCTCCCAAAACCATCAGTAAGAAGCATTTTGCAGTCTTTCACCTCAAGGAGGCTTATGCGGATAGCTGTGCTTGCTGATACCCATGTAAACAGGCTTGAATACCTCCCTAAAAAGATAATTGATGCCCTCTCTACGGTAGATTTGATAATCCACGCTGGAGACTTCACCGATGTCCAAGTACTTAAAGAATTGAAACGGCTAAGGGAGGTAAAAGCAGTCCGGGGTAATATGGATTCAGTGGAGCTAAAGACTGTACTCCCGGTCAAGGAAATAGTTGAAATAGGAAACAAACGAATCGGTATAACTCATGGCTCAGGCGCCTCTTGGGGAATAGAGGAGAGGGTAAGGAAAGTTTTTGAGTCAGACCGGATTGATATTATCGTCTATGGCCATTCTCACCAATCTCAAAACAAGGTCATCGATGATATTCTCTTTTTCAATCCCGGCAAGGCCACAGACTCTTTTGGCATTCTCACGATTGGTGGAGAGGTCAAAGGAGAAATAATCAGTTCTCGTTGATGACTAACCAACCCCCAAAAGTCTAGCGACTTTTTGGGGGCCCCGGGTAAATTTTGATTTTAAGTTAGCGGGATTCCTGCTAAAATTGCAGAGTTTACGTAGCGTGGTGTTTACCGTTTTATCACGATGGAGCCGTAGCCGACCACGCGGGAGAAATCGCCACTTGTGTCTCCGCTGGTGGCATATTTCAATAAACTTGCCTTTTTGGCTTTCATTTCTTTGGCGGCGACAATAGCTGCAGTAATCGGCCCATACCCACACATGGTACAATCGAGGCTCTCACAGCGTTCATATAGCTCTTCCTCATCAAGAGCAACTATAGCCTCTATCACAGAGCCATCCTTTTCCATGGCTACAGAGTGAGGTTCATAATGCGTGAAATCGCTGCTGGCGATGATTATGAAGTTATCGCCTGCCTGGGCAATAGCCTTGCCCACCGTCTGAGCTGTTTCTATATCTTGAGCCAGCATAGTTATGGGCACAATTTTTACCTTCTTATAGAGGTGTTGAAGCCAGGGTAATTGCACTTCAATACTGTGCTCATGTATATGAGCAGTCTCGTCTGCTTTGATTACGTCTCCCACAAGTCTTTGGGCAAGTTTTTTGTTTATTTCTACCTCACCCAAGGGCGTGTTCCAGCTAGCTCCTGTCCATAGAGAAACAGGATACCCATACCCGGTGTGGTTAGGACCAAGTATCACTGCGGTATCGAATATCCCGTCCTCAGCAAGCTCCTTATAGGCATGGGCTGCTACTGGTCCAGAATAATAATAGCCAGCGTGGGGGACAACGATAGCCACAATCTCTCTCAGCCCTTTGCTATTCACCCGGGGTATATCTCCCGGTCCAAGCTCATGTTTGTAACACCATTCAATTTGTTCTTCCAATTCTCTGGCAGTGCCAGCATAAAACATACCAGAGACAGCAGGTTTTCTTATCTTCATGAGATATCCCCCAAAGTAGGACTACTCTTTAGGCTTTCCTTTCGTCCTTTTCTTGGTCTTTTTCTCGACCTCCTCAACTTCTACCTTAGTCCCTTTTGTGAGCTTCTCTATCTCCAGTCTAGCTTGATCACGGTACCAGCGGTGTATCTCGTCCAGAGCTGGCGGGAAGATACTGAACACCTCTATATCACCAGGAAATTGCACTGAGTGTTCCTCTCTAATGAACAGAAGCCCAGCCTCATCGTCTTTAAGCGTCTCGCTTATCTTTTTAGCCATGAATTCATTTCTCTTCTTTGCTGCCTCAACATAGAATTCAGAAACTTTACTTGCTACCTTATCACTTATAAAACCAAGCATCAGGCATCTCTGCCAGTCCATGACCTCTTCAAATAATTCCCTTTCTTCAATTGTCTCGAAGATAGCGCCATTATCACAGTGAGTTTTAGCAATTTGATAACTGCTGGGATTCAGCCTCTCCATGGCCTTCATACCATCCTCACCACATTGAAAGATTGATTCGTGGTAGACCCGGTTTACCCTCCCGATCTTCGACGCTAAATTGGTTAGCTGTTCTGCTACCTGTTGCCAATAACGACTACATTTTTCTTTGTATTCATCAAAGGCTTCCTCGCCGGAATATACAAGTGGGACGAGATAAAGCTTCTTTCCTTGTTTGAAATACTCAACTTCAAGCCTCTCTATTTTGCCTAATTGCTCTGGCATGGCTATTTAGCTCCCAAAAAAGAAGTCCTCCAAAGCCTCAATGCACTTTATATCGAGATGGGATTAACTGGAAAAGAACAAAGCAAACTTTTCAGGGGTACTACTCATCAGGTTCTCCTTCTTTGCTCCAGTTCTGCATCATCTTCTTGATTTGCTGGGCAAGTTTGGGATCCTCCTTGAGACGCTGAGTAAATATAGGGCAGCTCTGGAGAATCATCTCCTGACTCATAGAGGCCATGTTGTCCATAATCTGGTCTAGTTCGCTTTTGGCTTGTTCAGGCAGATTTGTCCCCTTCATCGCTATCCTGAACTGTGCGATATCCTCAATGTTAACCTGAACCGGAGTTAGACAGTTTTTATACCAGGGACATTCCTTACATTTGATAAGCGCCGTGACTTTATCTAAAATATCACCCATTTTAGTCCTCCTGCTAACGTAATTTTAGCACCTTTCCCTGATATAAAGGAAATCAAATCCCCCGAGCTTATTTGACATAATGTTCTAACTGCCTTATTTTAATCGGGCTTAGCCAGGGGATGGTATTTGCGGTGGGTCTCTTCAGCATACTTATCGGAGGCATGAACATAGCGGGTGGTGGTATCCAGGGATTCATGACCCAGAAGAATTTGAAGAGCTGCCGGATTAGCACCTTGTTCAGCTAGATAAGTAGCGAAACCATGCCTCAGGGAATGTGCTGAAGTGGGGACGTTGATCTTTAATTTCTCCCGGTATCTCTTAATTCTATCCTGCAGGTAATTGGTGGAAATCCTTTTCCTTGATTTAGCGACGTTTCTGCCGGCATAAGGGATAAAAAGGGCAGGACAATCATCCTGGCGAGTGGCTAAATATTCATCCAGGTGCTGTTTAGCCCGTGGAGTTAAATAAACGAAGCGTTGCTTTCTGCCTTTACCGGTAATAAAAATCCGCCCGGTATCGTCGATTTGACTACGATTTAAATTGCATAGCTCAGAGATGCGCATGCCAGTAGCAAATAGCACTTCCAGCATGGCGCGGTTCCTTGAAGCCGTTTTGATATTTGACTCTAATGAACTTGGCGCTTCAATCAGTCTAATTAAATCCTGAAGTTCTGCTACCTGGGGATGTTTTTTCCCAGCCTTGGTTAATTTCACCGCTTCAGGCGGCAAGGGACAAGGGTGATCAATGTCAATTAAGTAGCGCAGGTAAGCTCTCAGCGCCGACAGCATGCGGTTTATAGAGCGGGAATCAAGCTGTTTTTCGCCTTGCTTTACCAGATTCGCTGTTTTGCGGTCCCGCGAAACTAAATACGCCTTGTAGTAGGTGATAGCGCGCTTATCCACCTTATCAAACTCAATGTTGCTTTCATCCAGGAAATTGCTGAAAACATTTAAATCTCGTTCATAGTTGTAAATTGTTTCAGGAGAGTATTTATTGGCTTGTAAATTTAGTAAAAAATCATCAACATGCGGCAACATTGACTTTACCTCCTTACAAGTTCCGACTGAGTGTAAGAATTATTATACTCAATCAATTATGCCTACAAACACTCTTTTTGTCAATCCCCTACTTACCCAGGACTGTTTAATATCTATTTGTCATTCTGAGCGTAGTAAAGAATCCTTCACCCAGCTCAGGACGATAGCTAAAGATTTTTCGTTGTTCAAATCCATTTGGACTTCATAGAACGACATCGTTAGATCACCTCTTTACCCTTCCGTGAAATGAGTCTCAGGAGGCTGGGTGACGACTCCAATGCGATTGACTGTTGTTGTGCTTATCTAGCAGCATGTGGCTCGTTACTTGATATTTCATACGGCCATGCATCGATACTGCCGTCCATGAATTTAACGTTCTTAAAACCAGCGCCATCGAGTATCCGTTGTGCTTGATAAGCACGACGGCTTGTTTGGCAAAAAGTTACTATCTCCATTTCCTTTGGCAACATGTCAAGACTTTTTCGAAGTTCATTTAGAGGTATTAGTCTAACTTGTGGCGTTTCTATCCGATGACTTTCCCATTCATCTGATGAGCGAACATCTAAAAACACAAAATCGTCTCCCTGCTTGAGTTTGTTGTTGATTTCCATGGGAGTGAGTGTCTTGGCATATCCGGCATGTTTATTGCGAATGACGTTAGCTGCATCGTGTAACGGGTCCATAGCACTGTTATATGGCGGTGCATAGGCTAAGTCCAAATTAGCCAACTCATCGACGGTGGCACCAAATGTGAGAGCGGTAGCGAGTATATCGATACGTTTTGCTGTCTCGCCTAGCCCCACTACCTGTCCACCTAACAACCTACCACTAGAGCTTTCAACAACCAGCTTTACCAAGATCTCCTTACCATTCGGATAATAGCTAGCATATTCAAGCCCCGGAACGAGGCATGTCGACACATCGTATCCATACTCCCGCGCCTGTGATTCACTGAGGCCGACTCGTGCTACATTGCAGGCAAAGACCTTAGCGATAGCAGTGCCTAATACACCGGGGAAGGTTTCAGCCCCACCAGTAACGTTAGTTCCAATAACCCTTCCATGTTTATTTGCTGTAGACCCTGCGGGAGCAAGTATCTTCTGCTGGGTAATGCGATGGACATTTTCAACACAGTCTCCCCCGGCATAAACATCAATATCGCTTGTCCGGAGGTATTGGTCAACAGCAATACCTCCCGTAGGGCCGATGGCCAGACCAGCTTCTTCAGCAAGGACAACATTGGGCTTTATACCAAGGGCCAGCAGTACTAGGCTAGTTTCTATTTCAGTGTTTTCAGTGATAACTTTGCGTACCCATCCATTTTCATCGCCCTCAAAGCCGATGACACGCTGCCCGAGTTCTAGCTTTATTCCCTGTGCCTGTAAGTGTCTTTCAACACAAGTTGCTATCTCAAAATCAAGGAGTGTTGGCAGCACACGGTTCATAGCTTCAATAACAGTTACCTCTAGCCCTTGGGCTACAAGGGCTTCGGCCATCTCCAAACCAATCAGACCGGCGCCAACAATTATTGCCTTCTTGATTTGACGTGGTGACAGTAATTCCCGAAAGGCGTTGGCATCCTTGATTTTGGTCAACGTCAAGATGCCTTTTAGGTGTCTTCCAGCAACATCGGGCACTATGGGTATGCTACCTGTTGCCAGTACCAGTTTATCGTAGTCCAGGGTTGCCACTCGGTTAGTTTCCAGTTCAAGAATCTTAACCTTGTGAGCTTTGCGGTCGATAGCCAGGGCCTTAGTTTTGATTAGTGCCTTTATATTCATTACGTCCCTGAAGAATTCAGGGGTCCGCGTTACCAATTTACCCTGACTCGCAATCGTTCCTGAAACATAGTAAGGTAGGCCGCAGGTTGCCACTGACAAATTGCCTTCTTGCTCGACTATTGTTATTCGGGCTTGCGGGTCGCATCGTCGTGCTCTGGCCCCAGCTTTTGGGCCACAGGCTGTACCACCGATTATGACTATGTTTTTTTGCTTATCCATATCTGTCCTCCAAAATCAAGCAACTACCTTATTTATAGTCTAGCTTTTCCGAAATCCTAGCCTATACTATATCATCTCCATACTGTCAAGCGTTTTCCGAGATTTTCACCCGCATTGGTAAAAAACTCAGTAAATTGAGTATAGGGACTCGACAAATTTTAGAGGCGAGAATGTCTTCCCTACTCGCAGCACTTCTTCTCCTTGAAGCTGGCAAGCTTAATGGATTACAATCATGACGTGGCCAGCGAGTTAATTAAACAAAACGTTGCCAAATTATTAGCTGAACTCCCTGACGGAGTCGAGGTAGTGGCGGCAGCAAAAGCAAGAACACCTGAGGAAGTCCTGGAAGCTGTTCAGGTGGGAATAAAAATCATTGGAGAAAATTATGTCAAGGAAGCCAAAGAGGCATATGAACTGGTGGGAAAGAGAGTTAAATGGCATTTTATTGGGACCTTGCAAAAGCATAATGTCAGGAGGAAGGTGCTGGAAATATTCGATATGATAGAAAGTGTCGATTCTTTAGAAATAGCCAGGGAAATTGATAAAGGGTGTGCTCAAATTGGCAAAATAATGCCAATATTGATCGAGGTAAACAGTGGCAGGGAGCCCCAGAAATCAGGGGTGCTCCCGGAAGATGTGGAACAATTGGTGAGAGAAATATCCGGTCTGAGAAATATCAAAGTGATGGGCCTTATGACTATGGGACCCCGTTTTGGCAACCCGGAGGATTCCAGGCCTTATTTTGTGGAGACAAGAAGGATATTTGAAAAAATTAAAGGGCTAAAGTTGTCCAATGTCGAGATGAGATATCTTTCCATGGGCATGACTAATTCTTATAAGGTTGCCCTGGAGGAAGGCGCCAATATAATCAGAATAGGCACTAGGATATTTGGCGAAAGAGATTAGGTATAATAGTTGACTTGTCTAATTTGTCCTCGGAGATGACGAGCTATCTTATTTAGAAGCTGGTCTATCCCCCATCCTTTGGCAGCAGAGATGAGGACAGTGTCCTTGTCCGGCAACACGATTTTCCCCTCAAGGTAAGGAATAGTAGTTAATGCTTTCAGCTCTGCCTCGCTTTTTAGAGCTAAGTCTAGCTTGTTGAACACGGTAATTTTTGGTTTATTCTCCAGATGTAGCTCGCTGAGTATCTTTTCTACTGTGAGGCACTGATTAGCAGCATTCTTGTGTGTTATGTCAACTATATGTAGAAGTAAATCGGCTTCATCCAGTTCCTCTAAAGTAGCGCGGAAGGCGGCAATAATTGAGGGTGGGAGTTTGTGAATAAAGCCAACGGTATCGGTGATGAGGAATTGTTGCCCGGTGGGCAAAGTCAGCCGCCGGGTCACGGGGTCCAAAGTCGAAAAGAGTTTATCTTCCACATCCACAGTGGCTTTGCTTAATGTGTTAAACAAAGTACTCTTACCGGCATTAGTGTAACCCACGAGGGCTACAATTGGTGTACCGGTCTCCTTACGGCGCCTCCTGTAAAGTGCTCGCTGCTTCCTGACAGTTTCTATTTTATCCTGAAGAAGGTTGATACGCTTATAGATAAGGCGGCGATCGGTTTCCAGTTGTGACTCACCGGGACCTCTGGTGCCAATGCCACCACCAAGTCGCTCTAGATGGCGCCACTGTCCGATGAGCCGGGGCAGAAGATATTGGTGCTGGGCCAGTTCAACCTGGAGTTTCCCTTCATGGGTTCGGGCTTTTCGGGCGAATATGTGTAAAATCAGAGCGCTGCGGTCAATAACTTTAACTCCCAATGCCTCTTCGAGATTTCTTTGCTGCCTCGGCGACAGTTCGTCATCAAAGATTACCGTGTCGTATCGGGTTTGCTCTTTGAGGCCGATTAACTCTTCAATTTTACCCTTACCTATATAATAGGTAGGCGAAGGGGCATCTAGTTTTTGAGTTAATGTACCTACTACATTGGCGCCTGCTGTTTTCGTCAGATGGGATAGCTCTTCTAAAGAATCTGTAACTGACCAATCATGGTTGGAGACCTTGCTTCCTACTCCGACGAGTAATGCTCGTTCTACCTTGGCTTCAGTAGTAAAAAGTTTTTGCTTTATCTCCTTCTCCTACGCACAATCGAGATTGCTTCGTCCCGATAAATCGGGATTCATCGGGGCTCCTCGCAATGACAATTTCGGGCGTGCCAGGATGATAAGCGATTTATCCCCTGTTCCAGACGGTCATCGGAAATGGTCAGAGAAAATCTGATGTAACCATCTCCCTCCTTCCCATAGCCAGTTCCCGGGGTTACCACTATTTTGGCTTCATCCAACAATTTCTTGGCATAGTCTATAGATGTATATCCTGGGGGAATCTTAGCCCAGATATAAAAGGTTGCCTTGGGTATCCTGGCCTTCAGCCCTATCTCATTAAGGACTTTTACTAACTTATCCCGGCGCCGTTGCAAGATAGCATTACGCTCAGCGATGTGTTCCTGGGAGCCGCGCAAAGCTTCCACAGCAGCATATTGGATTGCCTGGGGAATACCTGAATCCAGATTGGATTTAACTCTAAATAAGGCATCCACTATGTCAGCGTTGCCTACCACCATGCCTATTCGCCACCCTGTCATATGATAGGTTTTGGACAGGGAATGAAATTCCACACCTATTTTCTTTGCCTCGGGTATCTGCAAGAAGCTTGGTGGCTTGTAGCCATCAAAGGCAACTTCGGTATAAGCCGCATCGTGACAAATAGCTAAATTGTGCTTTTGGGCAAAGTGAACTGCCCTATCAAAGAAATCAAGGTCAGCTATAGCGCCGGTAGGATTATTGGGATAATTAAGCCACATAAGTTTTGCCTTATCGGTTGTCTTGGCTGGAATGGCTTTAAAATCGGGCAGAAAATCGTTTTTCTCCTTCAAAGGCATAAAGTAAGGCTCGCCACCGGCCAGTATAGTGCCCAGAGAAAATGGCGGATAGCCCGGGTCAGGCACCAAAGCCAGGTCACCGGGCTCGATAAAGCACAAAGCCATGTGCCCGATCCCCTCCTTAGAGCCAATAAGCGGCAAGACCTCTTTAGCCGGGTTTAGGGTGACGCCAAAGCGTCTTTCATACCACTCAGCAATGGCCTGGCGAAGTTTGGGCAAGCCAGCGGTTTCAGGGTAACGATGGTTTACGGGGTCATGTGCCGCCTGGCACATATATTCGATGATATGAGACGGCGTGGGTAAATCAGGGTCGCCAATAGCAAAGCTGATTATATCCTCTCCCCTAGCCCGAAGCTCGGTTATTTTCTGAGTTATTTCCACGAAAAGATAGGGAGGCAATCTATTAAGCCTTTTAGCTAATTCCATCAGCTCTTTCCTCCAAGCCATTCGCCAGTGAAAACTTCCTCCACTGGCCCGGCAAGCAATACCTCCCCTACCCTATCCCAGGATACGGTCAAAGTCCCACCCTTGAGCATTATGTCAACTTGCGGCTCTACGTAGTCCAGTAATTGAGCAACCACTGCTATGGCACAGGCACCACTACCACAGGCTAGAGTTTCCCCAACACCGCGCTCCCACACCCTGGCTTCTATCTTCGCCCTGCTCAATACCCTGGCCACCCCAAAATTGGTTCTTTGAGGGAACATGGGATGCCTCTCCACTTTCGGTCCTATCTCAGCCAAGGGAAAATCAACAACTGGTCGAGATGAAAAGCTCACGGCGTGGGGATTACCCATGGATAGAAGAGACAAAGTCAACTTTTTCCCGTCTATCGTTAAAGGATAATTCAATATTGGTCCCGATGCAATCGGGATGTCAACTTTAACCTTAACGGGAATTTGCTCCGGTTGGAACTGGGGCCGGCCCATATTTACCTCGACCCGGTTGACCTTATTCCCCGACATATAAGTTTTAACCTTTCTTACCCCTGACAAAGTCTCTATAGTCAGAAGGCGATTATCCCGATGCAATCGGGACTCTGCTCGTGATGACTCCGATTTCATCGGAGCAATCACGCCCTTCTCAATAGCATACTTGGCAAAACATCTCAGTCCGTTGCCGCAAACCTCAGCCTCGGAACCGTCGGAGTTAAAGGTACGCATCTTTAAATCAGCGATGGTCGAATCCTGCACCAGTATCAAGCCGTCAGCTCCTACTCCAAAGTGACGGTCACACATAGCCCGGGCCAGCTTTGACCACTCCTCTTTCATAGTTCTGGCGTCAATAAGGATGAAGTCATTACCCGTGGCCTGTAACTTGGAGAATTTCATGATACGAAGCCTTCTACGAAGCCTTTCACTTTATCCAGAATAACAATGCTGGCTTTCCCTTCTGTTCCACTCATATCAAACCAGTGAATCCTGCTATCGCTGAGGCGAAACCAGGCGTACTGGTGGCGAGCCAGTCGATGGGTTTCATATTTTATTTTATCAATAGCCTGAGGCAAAGTCATCTCGCCTCGAAGAAACTGGCTTATTTGCTTGTAACCTATGCCCGACATGGAAGGCAAGGAAGGGCTATAACCTTTTTTCAATAGCTGTTCCACTTCTTCAACCAATCCCCTTTGTATCATTTTATCAACCCGCCAATCAATCTTTCTATATAGTTCGTTTCTTTCCTGAGTTAAACCGATGGTCAGGATAGAGAAACCCGGTGCCTCCTTACGCTGTAAGTGAGAAGGAGGCTGTCCTGTCGTATGATAGATTTCCAGAGCCCTTATAATGCGGCGGATATTACTGGGATTGATTTTTTCAGCTGCCGTAGGGTCAATATCCTGCAATTCCCGATAAAGGCTTTGGCTATCCTCTTGCTCTGCTCTGGCTTCTAACTGGCGTCTTAGCTTTTGGTCGGGTGGCACCTGGGGTATTTTCCATCCCTCTATGAGCGACCACACGTAAAGGCCGCTGCCGCCGACCAGTACAGGCAATTTGCCCCTCTGCTGAATAGCTTTCAGCGCCTCAATGGCTAGTTGATGATACATAGCCAGGCTAAAATCTCCGTCAGGCTCTACTACATCGATGATATGGTGAGGGACCGCTGCCCTCTCGGCCGAAGTTGGCTTATTAGTGCCGATATCCATATACCGATAGACCTGCCGGCTATCGGCGCTTATTATCTCTACGGGAAAGTATTGAGCTAGGTGCAGAGCGAGCTCACTTTTCCCTACAGCGGTGGGACCGACAATGGCAATCACTGACTACTGTCTACTTTATTCTTTTTTTGATTTCAGCAGTTTGCTTAACAATACTCACGAATTCTTCGGCTTTGAGGCTGGCGCCGCCAACCAGGGCACCATCGATTTCTGGATGGGAAATAAACTCAGCGATGTTAGCATTGGTAACACTGCCGCCATATAGGATGCGTAAATCCTGGGCTATACTCTTATTCCATAGCTTAGCCAGAACGTCACGGATAAACTTGATAGTAGCTGCTGCCTGCTCGCCGCTTGCCGCCTTACCTGTGCCAATAGCCCAAACTGGCTCATAGGCAATCACTAGATTCTTCGCTAAGCTCAGAACGACAGGCTCTATACCATTCAAAGCTGCCGTCACTTGCCTATTAACCACCTTTTCTGTCTTGCCAGCTTCATTGTCGGCAAGTCTCTCTCCGACACATAAGATAGGCTTAAGATTGTTTGCCAAAGCTGCCTTTACCTTTTTGTTGACTATTTCATCAGTTTCCCCGAAGTACCATCTCCGCTCGGAATGTCCCAGTATGACAAATTTGCATAATTCACGAAGCATCAGCGGGGATATCTCACCCGTGTAAGCCCCTGCAGTCTCAAAATACATATTCTGGGCACCGAGCTTAATCGATGAATCACGGAGCATCATATTTACGGCAACTAAAGATATGAATGGCGGACAGAGTACCTTTTCCACTCCTTCTATCCTGTCCAGTTTCTCCAGCATCTCGATAACAAGCTCTTCAGCTTCAGTCGCCGTAGTATTCATTTTCCAGTTGCCAGCAACAAAGGGAATGCGCATCTCACAGTCTCCCGTTATTTCTTATCTAACAAAACCTCCACACCGGGTAAGGTAGCGCCTTCCAGAAACCTCAGGCTGGCACCACCTCCTGTGGAAACATGGGTCATCTTATCAGTTAATCCCATTGCTTGAACTATTTCAGCAGAAGAGCCACCGCCAATAATAGTAGTGGCATTGAGGGTAGATAGAAAACTGGCTATAGACCTGGTTCCTTGAGCAAATTGAGGTATTTCATAAATCCCCATAGGGCCATTCCACATGATGGTACGACATTTTTTCAATTCGTTGCAGAAAAGCTCAATGGATTGAGGGCCAATATCTACGATATGGCTACCCGATGGTATATTAGCTATTGGCACTACTCTAGTGGGGGCTCCGGCTTTGATTTCTTCCGCAACAACGGCATCAATGGGGAGCAGAAATGGCACCCTCCACTCCTCGGCTTCCTGTAACAATTTCTTGGCCAGGCCCAATTTATCGTCCTCTGTTAAAGAATGCCCCACCTCATATCCTTGTGTCTTTAAGAATGTAGCGGCCATACCACCACCAACCAGCAACATATCGACCTTTTTTAACATATTCTGCAATAGCTCTATCTTATCGCTCACCTTAGCACCGCCTATAAGACAGGCCGAGGGTCGCTCTGGATCATGCAAGAGCTTCTCCATAACCTTTAGCTCTTTTTTCATTAAAAAGCCAGCTACTGCGGGCAAGTATTTCGCTACACCTATGGTAGAGGCATGAGCCCGGTGAGCAGCGCCAAAGGCATCATTCACATAAATATCGGCTAGCCTGGCTAGCTTCCGGGCGAAGCCGGCATCATTTAGCTCTTCTTCGGGGTGAAAGCGCAGATTTTCCAAAACCAAAATATCGCCCTCTTTGAGTGTCCCTACTTTGCTTTCTACTTCCTGGCATATACAATCGGATACTGTGCTGACAGGCAAGCCCATAAGTTGTGACAACCTCTGCGCTATCGGCGCCATCTGCAATTCCTTAACTACCTTGCCTTTAGGGCGTCCTAAATGAGAGCAGATAATTACCCTGGCTTTATGGTCAACGAGGTATCTAATAGTAGGTAGCGAAGCTCGGATGCGGCTATCGTCGCTAATGGCGCCATTGTTTGTGGTTAGTGGGACATTAAAATCGACTCTGAGTAGGACTCTCTTGCCTTTGACCTCTATATCTTCAACAGTCTTTTTCGGCATTTTCCCTCCTAGAAGTCGCGCTTCAGTAGAAAGCAGGCTGTTTCTTTAAGTGGAGCTTGCCTGAATGTGTTAATCCGGGTAGCCTCGAGGTGTGCCAGAGCTTTGTGATAGTATTGCTCAGCCAAATTCTCAGCGTAATCTCTGGCACCTAAATGGTCCAGAATCTTCATAACCTTCGTGATATCTTCGCCCTCGATAGATTTTTGAGAATAAAGCTTCTTGAGTCTCTTTCTGGCCTCACCCTCACTATTTTGCAATCCGTAAACTACGGGCAAAGTTTTCTTCCTTTGAGAGATATCGCCGGCAGATTTGCCAATGCTTTCCTCCGTTCCCCAAAGTCCCAGTATGTCATCGCAAATCTGGTAGGCTATGCCTAATTCTTTGCCGAACAGGTGAAAAAAATCCACCAACTTACTATCTTCGCTGCCCAGGTATGCTCCCAAAGAAGTCGATACGGCAAACAGGGCTGCTGTTTTTTTGGCTGCCATGTCCAGGTAATCCTCGACGGTGGTGTCGAGGCGGTTCTCATATTCGACGTCCAAGTATTGTCCCTCACAAAGCTCCAAACAAGCCCGGCTCAACATTTTAATGGAACTAGCGATCTTTTCATCAGCTATTCCCTTCTCTTCTAGTTTAAGCAATGCTAGATAGGCTAGGGTGAACATGGCATCGCCGGCGTTTATCGCTTGAGACTGGCCCCATAGTTTCCATACAGTTGGCCGGTGATGACGCTCATAGCTGGCATCTTCTATATCATCATGGATTAAAGAAAAATTGTGGATGAGCTCGACGGCTGCTGCTGCGGGCATTATCTGCGATGTGTCACCCCCTACCGCTTGACAACTAAGAAGGCAAAGGGTAGAGCGAATAAATTTGCCTGATTCTTTGCTACAGGAATGTCCATGCTCATCCTGCCAGCCCATATGGTATCGTAGCATATCGCAAAGAGCTGAAGAACAACTATCGATAACCTTCTTTAACTCGACTCGCACTGTGTTGCGATAAGATGTGAAGGACTCCGGCAGGCTATGTTTTATGCCCATCAAAGCAGTTCATATTAACGGCTAAGAGAACAGATTGTCAACTAAGTGGGATTTGCACGCTGCTGCCAGAGATAGCCATAATGTACAAGATAATTGCCAACAGAGAGCTTGCTAAAACTCTATCGGCACGCTATAATTAGCACTTTAGTATTAAGAGTGCTAATTACAGGAGGGAAATAGATGAATTGTCCTGTATGCGGGAATCCATTGCTTTTTGACAGAGTTGTTTTCCATTGTTCCTGTGGTGCCTTTGTGCACGCCTACTGTTGGAATGAACACGTATTGCAAGCTCATCAACCAGCCTATGAGATAGGAAGCGTCAATCTGGATGGCGAATTTAGCGCCGGAGAGAGCAAAATGGAGCAACAGGTTTCAAGGGTGCAGATCTCCGGGAAACAAAGCTCGGAAGAGCAGGCAACACCTCTTTCAGAATAAGGGAGTATATAAATGCCTATTTATCAATATCGCTGCCTGGATTGTAACCGGCAATTTGAGCTTAAACAGAGCTTTGATGATAAGCCCATAGCTGATTGTCCTACCTGCCACGGAATTGCCCGTCGCATTTTCTGTCCTGTCCCCATCATATTCAACGGACCAGGCTTTTATATAACTGACTCCCGGGAGGAAAAGGGGAAAGGGGCTAGTCCTGAAGGATTTAGAAAGAAAGATAACGGAGGCAGCAAGTCATGAAATGTCCTGTCTGTGGCAAAGAAGCCAGAGCTCACATTTATTACTGTGCCAAATGTGCTGTTTATGTGCATGAGAAATGCTGGCAGAAGCACGTAGCGCAGGCTCACAAAAGCTAGTTCACCCTTTGTTCTTATTCTTCCAGCCCTATCGTGCTATACTTAATTTGGTTGTCCCTGTAGCTCAGTTGGACAGAGCGGCTGCCTTCTAAGCAGCGGGTCGTGGGTTCGAATCCCTCCAGGGACGCTAGGTTATGAAGCTAAACTAAGCCATATGCCGAGCCACAGCGTATGGCTTAGTTATTAAATGGCACTAATTCCACTCTGGAATATCAGAGGTACGTCCTGAATGCTGGAGCGAATGAACGTAAAGATGAAGTGTTTGGAAGGAGGAGAGTGAGATAAGGAAATCAGTATAACAGGCGATGTCAATACCAATAATATATTTGTATTGAGATAATTGACAATACATATTAAAAATGATATATTATGGATATGTATAAAGAGCAGAGGCAAGTGACTGTATTTCGTTGCTCTCGATGCAACTATGAGTGGTTTCCACGCAATCTCGATAGAGAACCGA
>DATBWO010000127.1:0-3366 GCA_036514775.1 Dehalococcoidia bacterium
CAGCCCGGCTAATTGCCGGGACGAAGGGAGAGAGGGCCAGTTGTTTTACTGGCAGATTGAGGAACAAGTGGTGCATAGCGGTATTGCCGACGACTACCGCCTCAACGATTTCCTCGGTTTTGGCACCGACCTCAGCACACAGGTCAGTGCACAGCTCGTTGATGGCGTCGGCTGCTAGCTTCTGTAGCGCCGCCGCAGTATCCGGCGAGTGAACAACGGCAGTCATACGGCTGATGATATCTTCCCCATAGCTAATCTGGGGGTTCATTACCCCTTTGGCGGCTAAAGTCCGGCCATCCTTGAGGTCAACCAGATAGCCGGCAATCTTGGTGGTGCCCAGGTCTATGGCTAACCCTAGCTGGCGGCTTTTTGGTGGAAGAATGGCTACCACTTCGCTGTTGCGGACTACAGCTTGGCACTCCCAGTCCCATGACCGCAGCTGGTCGGAAAGGGTGCGCAGGGCATCAATATCAACCCTGCGGCAATGTAACTTATGTCGCTGGTTTAATGCCTGGAGCAGGCGGTCAGCATCAGCCTGCAGTGCCGACAGGGACGGAGCTACTAGCTTCAGGTGGTAGGATTGAACCGATGACTCGGGGAGAATTGTTATCTCCAGTCCCTCCACCTGGAGTCGCTGGGGGGTGGTCATTGACTCAGCGGGAACTATCAATTTGGCATCGCTGGTAGGATAAGTCTGACAGGCTAGACGCCACCCCTCTTTCAGTTCTTGTGAAATGAATTCTTCATGCTCGCTGGGTGTTGGTTTGGAGAAAGTGCCACTTAGAACTTTAACCTTGCATGCGTGGCATGTTCCCTTGCCCCCACATATGCTGCTGATGCCCACACCGAGCCGGCGAGCACAAGCTAGCAGAGACTCATTCTTCTGACACTTCCCTCTTCGCCCTACCGGCTCAAAATCAATTATACAAGCAGTCACCCTCTTCTTAGTCTTGGCTTTAGTTGTCACTTGTCACCATCTGTGCCCACTCTTCATCACCGACATCGACTCACCCGAGTGATAGTTTTTAGCACATAATCTCATAGTGGTCAAATATTTCCTTCCGTATCCTGCTTTACAATCAGGCAGATATTTTGTAAGGGCAGGTTTTCTTGAGGTGGCAGCGGGCACAGACTTCAGCTCGTGTCCACTTGGCCATTTGTGGTCCGATGCCTATGACCATGGAAACTGATTTGCGGGGGACCATTATTCCTGAGGAAGTCAAGCTCACTCCGATTTCCCCTGCTGGTACCATTTTAAGTAACTGCCACTGCTCGGTAATCGGTAAACCGGGCATACCCGGGTTGATGGGGCTGCTCGCCTCGTAGCCACGAGATAATGCTTCCTCTGTTATAAGCTTGCAGACTTCCTCGGTTAGCGAGTCTACGGCGGCGCTGCCAATGCCATCCAGAAGCGTACCCCGCAACGGTTTGCCCTGGCTCGCATATTCTGTTACTTGTTTCTCCAACCTGGGACCAATAGTGCAGACGGCAACAGCCAGCTCTTTAGCCCGGGGTAGAAGCGAAGATAATAACGAGTCACGAACTTCCGGCTTACCTTCGAGGGATGACTGCCACTGGCTTAACTCAGTTATGGTATAGATTTCATAAGCGACAGCCGGTTCTAAGAGGTGCGCCTTCTTGACAGTAGCGAGTAGTTTCCGGATTAGAATTTTTATCTCCGGCCTGACTTTAGCCCCTACCCCCAATCCCTGCCGGCGCAGAACATTCTCGGTCTTCAAGCTCAGGGATATATCACGGATTACGGGCATAGCACAGTCTTTCCTCCGCCTTTATGCTACCACCCCGCCCATTTTTTATCTATTTTTTGTATACGCCGTATTCTTTGGCGAAATCGACCATAGCCTTGACGTTTTCTGCCTTTGCCTGGTCGAAGAACGCCCCATTGCTCACGATAAAGCCGCCGCCCTTGGCGCAAGTGTCGATGAGGTTCTTGACATAGTCCTTCACCTTCTGGGGTGTGCCTACGGCTAGGATGTCGGAGGGTACATTCCCATACATGCAGGCTACCCTGCCCAGTGTTTTCTTGGCTGTAGCCATGTCGCTCTGGTCCATCATCCATAGGGTCTCACCCTTGGGTAAGTCCTGCATAACCTCCAGACGCGTGGTCCACCGCCCCTCAGCCGCTGGCATTGGCACGACTCCTTCAGCAATTAAGCCCATCATGACCTTTCTAAAGGTGGGCCAGTAGAACTTCTTGAACTGAGCATCGGAGAGGAAGCCATCGGCACCTTTATGCAAGGGCATGAATACCAGTGGATGTCCGTTCATCTGTGCCGCGCCTAATCCCATCTTAATCATTAGCGGGGTCAGCCTGTCTAGGGCCTCGAGGAGCTTAT
The DNA here is from genome assembly GCA_036514775.1 of Dehalococcoidia bacterium. Classification (GTDB taxonomy): domain Bacteria; phylum Chloroflexota; class Dehalococcoidia; order GIF9; family AB-539-J10; genus RBG-13-51-36. Next base: position 2,358 of record DATBWO010000127.1, read on the forward strand.
CGGGCTGGCGGTACATGTCCAGCATTATCCCCCTGGTGCCCCTGAGGGTGTCGCCAATCACATCAAAAGGTGCCTTGCTATATCCAGCGACGATAATCGGGAACCCGGCTGCCAGTATCTCGTCATTCCAGGCACCAATAGCTCCTATCCATTTTAAAGCTTCAGCGCCAGCCTCAAAAAAAGCCTTATAGGCGGCTTGCACGGGAGGTAAACCAAAGGGTATAAAGTTGAGGGCGACGCCGTACATTTCTAGTATGCCGGTAAGAGTGGGTAGCATCTTGAAACCCTCTAAGGCGCCGAAGACGCGCGGCAGATAGGTATTGCTAAAGAAATTTGACGGGTCGTCAATTAAGGCGTCATATTCATTTGCCTTCATGTATTCGCCCTCGTTAGCCTGGTATGAGACATCGGGGGAAACTCCATGTCCGGGCCAGGAATATAGCTTGTAGTCGAGAATCTCGAGAGCCTTACCCGTCCCGGGTACATACGCGCCAAGGTGCCCGTCCGGCTTAAAATCCATGATAAATTTTTTGAATGCCATGCAGCATTTATTGTAGTCATACATTGATTCTTGTGGAGTTATTCCTGCGTAATAAGCGGGGAAGAAGCTAGGACAGAGAAAAACCGGCACCCTGTCCGGCAATTTCTTCATTTGAATGGCGTCTTTTATCCTGGTTATATTATCCTTATACACCTTCTCGGTCTGGGGGCTCTGGAATTTAAGGTCTTTGCCCTGCGAGTCTTTCGGCGACATCCATCTTTGAAACAGTGCCTCCTGCTTTTCATCTGGTGACATCGCGGCCCTTTGTTTTTCCATTTTATTGCCTCCTACGCATTTTTGCTGAGGACTATTACTTGACGCCGGTCCATTTTTTAGCCAAAGTAACTCCAGCCATGGCGTCCTTGCCGTAGGCGTCGGCGCCGGTATAGTTCTTTATCTCATCACTCATCTGCCCGCCGCCAATCATGATTTTTACCTTGTCTCTCAGCCCGGCGGCTTTTATGGCTT
>DATBWO010000128.1:0-2360 GCA_036514775.1 Dehalococcoidia bacterium
CACGGGCTGTGGGCAATGCGTTGAAGCTTGTGCCTTTAAAGCCTTGTCTTTACTTGAGGAAAAAATGGTGCGTGATGAGGAGAAATGCATGAATTGCAATAATTGTCTTTATACTTGCTCAGAGGGTGTTTTTTCCTTGCCTCCTCAGGCTAAAGAAGTGTTTCAGGTTTATCTGGCTCACACTGCCGCCGGGGTGCTAAGCCGATTTCACTCCAAAGTGGCTTTCATCAATTTCGTCCAGGATGTAACGCCATTGTGTGACTGCGCTACACCATCAGGTTTGCCAGTAGTTCCCGATATTGGCATCCTTGCCTCCACAGATGTGGTAGCTATTGACAAGGCGTGTTTGGACTTGATTGCTCAAAGCAAACCAGTAGGGAAATTCGCCAATATAAGTTCTCTTGATATACTGGGCAAGATAAATGGTACGGACAGCCTGGTTCAAATAGGAACCGCCCAGGAGCTTGGCTTGGGCAACATGGAATACCAGCTAAAAGAAGTGCCATGAGTACATGTATACAGGATGATGGAAAATCTAAATACTAATATCTAAATCCTAAACAATATCAAATGACAAAGCTCAAATGTCAAATCAAGCCCAAAACCCAAATGATAAGGAGGAGTGGTTTTGACATTTGGGTTTGTTTAGGATTTCGTGCTTGGGATTTAGGATTTAATCTAGAGCGTTTATGCGCGATTACTTAGAACGCTATATGGAGTAACATGGAAGATATTGATTTGGCTCGCTCTCTTTTGGAGGAAGAGAAATGGAATCTCGTTATAGTGAAGGGAGGGAAAGTGCTTTTCAGTTCAGGGGAGCGGGGAATAGCCCCCTTTTTTCAGGCTGTTCAGAGTATGGGGAAAAATTTACATAATGCTGCGGTGGCTGACCGCATCGTAGGCTTGGCTGTAGCTATGCTTTGCCTTTATGCTCGGATAACCTCGGTATATGCTAGCATAGCAAGCCAGGGAGCACTTGATATGCTGAAAGGGCAAGGGGTAATCGTTAGCAGTAAGAACGCAGTCCATCATATCTCCAACTACGATGGTACAGACTTGTGTCCTTTTGAGAAGATGGCAAGGGATTCAAAAAACCCAGCTCAGTTATTTTCCACTTTAGAATCAGTATTTGGGAGGGTCTAATGATGATGGAGAGGCATTCGCACAAGAAATTCTGGCTTGCCATTGTTATTCTGGCAGTAGTGGCTATTACGTTTCTTGTTACCTCAATCTGGGTGTTAAATGAACTGGAGGTGACGCAAGCACAATTGACGAATATAGAGGCGGAACTAGCCGCAAGACAAACGGAATTAGCAGATGCGGAAATTGAATTAAGCACGATGCAAGGATTTGTCGAATCTCTGGAAGCTGAGCTCCTTAACTTGCAAGCTAACTATGAGAGACTGACCACAGGATATGGCTATGTATTAAGGGACCCGAGCTATCAGGAAATGAGAGATTTCTTAGACCGGGACAAGACAAGTGAGCGAAAATACTTGGTAAGTGAGTATGACTGTGTTAATTTTGCTGCGGATGTCAAGACAAACGCTGCCGAGGAAGAGATCCGCTGTGCCTATGTCGTTATTGAATATCGTGGAGGAACTGGGCATGTTATTGTCGCCTTTGATACTACTGATGAAGGGCTAGTCTTTATTGAGCCTCAGTTTGATTGGGAGGTCGAGCCTGAAATTGGCAAGCGTTATTACCAATGTGTAAAACCACCTTCGGGCTATTATATGACCAAGCCTGGCTCTGATGACACTATAATGCGAATTATCGTCGTCTGGTAGAGAAGTGCTACGCTTGTTTCAAATCGAGCAAGGAATCTGTGGATTGGCAGGGACAATGAAGTCAAGCAATTCTTATAGTAAAAAAAGCCGGCGCATAGTATTTTTCTCGCTTATTCTTGTCTTATTTCTCCTCCCCTCAACTGGTTGTTATTCTGAGCAAGGTGGCGAAGATATCCTTCGCCTCTGGGATGTCGGGCCCGTAACGCTCGACCCGGCGATTTCTGCCGACATGACTTCTCATCTCTACGTAATGCAAATCTTCTCTGGCTTGGTTCGTCTTGACCAGGAGCTGAATATAGTGCCCGATATTGCTGTGAACTGGGAGAAAAGCCCCGATGGTAAAACATATACCTTCCACCTGCGCCAGGGGGTGAAATTTCATGGCGGCCGGGAGGTCAAAGCTGCCGATTTCAAATACTCCTGGGAGCGAGCTTGCGACCCTGATACTGGCTCTGGCACAGCTGCTACGTATCTGGGCGATATCGTTGGTGCCAAGGATATATTGGCGGGAGAGACGGGAGAAATCTCCGGGGTAGAAGTCATTGATGAGTACGCTCTTCGGGTTACCAT
>DATBWO010000129.1:0-6078 GCA_036514775.1 Dehalococcoidia bacterium
ACCACATCGGCCAGTTTGGCCGTCTCGGTAAGGAACATATCTTGCACCACCAGAAAATCAAGAGAGGCCAGAGCTTTAGTAACCAGTCCTGAATGTGGGAAGCTCAAAACAGGATTTTCTCCGACAATATACATGCCCCTAATCTTCCCATTTTTTGCCTGTTCCATAATCTCCATGGCTGTAAGCCCAACTTCAGCCGGCAAGCTTACCCCCCAACGTGCTTCGAATTTCCCCCTGGCCTGGGCATCTTCTACACTCTGATATCCGGGGAGGTATTTGGGCAGTGTCCCCATGTCGCAGGCGCCTTGTCCGTTATTCTCTCTTTGCAGGGCATAGATACCACCTCCCTTACACCCAACGTTTCCCATCAGCAACGCCAAATTTGCCAGAGCCTTCACACCGTCTGTTCCTGTGGTATGCTGCGTAATTCCCGTGCCATAGACAATTGCTGCCCGGCTTGCCCTGGCATAAAGTCGAGCGGCAGCACGAATTTCTTGACCTGTAACTCCGGTAGTCTTTTCGACGTACTCCACAGTATACTTTTTCAAGCTTTCGTTAAAAGCTTCAAAGTTATCTGTTCTTCTGGCAACAAATTCCTCATCCAACAAGCCTTCGTCAATAATCACCTTGGCCAGGCCATTCAGCAAAGCCACATCAGTGCCAACATTAGGTCGTAACCAAAGATGGGCAAACAAAGAGAGTTTCGTCCGCCGAGGGTCTATCAACAATAATTTGACACCGCGTTGCTTGACAGCACACTTTATGGCATAACCGACGGCAGGAGCTGAGGAACTGGGATCAGCCCCGATAACCAGTATAAGCTCAGTTTGCTCCAAGTCACTAAGATAATTGGTAGTGCCGGAGAAGCTAAGGGAAGATCCCAGGCCGATACGACTGGCAGAGTTGTACAAGCGCCCGCCATTATCAATGTTATTGGTGCCCAGCACACATCTAGCGAATCTCTGGAGGACATAGTTATCTTCGTTGGTGCACTTGGATGAACCCAGAACAGCCAGGCTGTCGGAACCTCGCTCGTCCTTTACTCGCTTGAATCCAGTAGCTACTCGCTCCAGGGCTTCTTCCCATGACACCTCCTCAAAAGTGTTATCCCTCTTGACCAGGGGTTTGGTTAGCCTATCCGGGCTGTTGACGAAATCACAGCCGTAGCTTCCCCTTACGCAGAGCGTGCCTTTGTTCACCGAGCTTTCTTTTCCTGGTACGACTCTCACTACATGCCCATCTCTAGTTTCCAGGCAAATGCTACAGCCACAGCCACAGAAGGGACAGGTTGTCTGGACAATGGTCTGGGTTGTTCCTCTATATGTTTTCTCCTTCTCTGTTAGCGCGCCCGTAGGGCACAACGCCACGCAAGTTCCGCAAAAGGTGCACTCGGAGTTTTCCAGCGGCAAATTGTCCAGTGTCGCCGGTATGGTCGTAAATCCTCGTTGAAAGTAGTCAATAGCACCTTCAACGACTAGTTCCTGGCAGGCTCGAATACATTTGGCGCACAGTATGCACTTGCTCAAATCCCGTTCAAGGAAGGGATTGACCTCCTCAATGCTGAACATCCGGGGAATCCTTTGCAACTCCACCAATCCGATGCCCAGGTCTGAGGCAATTTGGCGTAGCTGGCAGCGATTGCCTTTATCGCAGACCAGGCAGGAATCAGGATGACTGGTAAGCATCAGCTTAACTATGGTTTTGCGGCGCTCTATGACTCGTGGGGAATGCGTGTTGATTACCATCCCCGATGCTATCGGTGTAACACAAGACGCCAGCAAAGCCCCATTTTGTTCATTCTCTACCAGACAGACGCGGCAAGCACCGGTCGGAGGTAAGTGGTTATCGTGACAGAGTGTAGGAATTTCCACGCCTGATTCTTTCGCCAGTTCCAGGATGGTCATCCCCAGATAGCCGCTTACCTCACGACCGTCAAGAGTAATGGTTATCGGCTGCAAACCAACATCCTCCTTCATAACTCAGCAGGTATGGGTAAGGCTTTCCAAAGGGGATTACTTATTTTTATCTCGACCCTCCGGCCAGTTGGCAGACACGTAGGCAAAAGATCGAGGGAAGTATCTTCCTTCACCTACTGTCCTTATGCCAGTCAAGAGGTCGGAACTGGCAGCGCTCTTGGCAACAAAGCCGTAAGCCCCTACCTGCTTAGCAACAAACATGTTCTCTTCTTCGTCATATTGGGTTAGAATCAAAACCTTTGTCCCCGGGTATTTCGCGGTTATTCGTTTCGTTGCTTCAAGTCCACTCATCACCGGCATGACTATATCCATCACCGCTACATTCGGCGTGAGCCGCTGCACTTTATCGATAGCATCACGCCCGTCAACAGCTTCACCTATTACTTCCATGTCTTTTTGCAGACTCAGCAGGGCACAAATTCCTTCCCTGACTACAGCATGGTCATCTACTACCAGCACCTTGATTCTTCTCAGTGTCTTATCCAGGAATTTCTCAACCCAAACCACTACCGAAGATGACTCGACTGGTTTGATTACATATTGTTCGGCTTCAAGCTTCAAGCCCTCGTCCATACGCCACCCCTTAATCAGACGCTTCTCCACTGGGGCATCAACCACGATGAGAGGCACTTCTCTGAAATCAGGGCTCTGTTTCAACCACTGGTGCAGCCGAAAGGCATCTCCACGTGGCATTATTGTGCCCAAAATAATCAGGTCAGGTTTTTCGCGACGCGCTACCTCCTCTGCCTGCAATCTGGTGCCGACGGGAAGCACCTGCCATCCCTTTGCCAGTAATTTAGCTTGCATATCCGCAATAAAATCCGGCTCATCATCCACCAGCAAAATTTTACTGTTCCTTTCCATCTTTCACCCCCTTGCCAAATACACATTTTCAGGAGTGTGTTTTAGCTTGCTACTATAAAGTATAACGTTCAGTCTACTGGAGGAATAGAGGTGTTTACCCCAGAAGACAGGGAAATATCACCGCAATTTTCTGCAGTTAATTGCTCATTTATGTAGATAATGCTTCCCATTAGTGGGTGTGGGAAATAAGCGGGGTTGTGAAGACTACGAGGTAATAATCTCAGACGATGATAATGCCCTTGCGCAGGGCATATTTAAACAAGTCAAGGCGGTTGTGGATGTCCAGCTTTGCCATCAAGTTAGTCTTGTGTCTTTCTACAGTTTTGGAACTAATGACTAACATTCGAGCTATCTCACGAGTAGAGTACCCTTCTGCCAGCAATTTTAGTATTTCTCTCTCTCGGTCGGTCAGTTGTTCGGAGGCGCCCTTGTTTTTCCCTACTCTGGCTATCTGACGATAGTCTTCGACTAAGAGTCTGGCTATGGATGGAGATAGGAAAGAATCTCCATGGTACACAGACCGAATGGCTGAGATAAGCTCTGAGGATGCCGACGCTTTGCTGACAAAACCGCTGGCCCCAGCTTCAATAACGGGTAATACATACTCCCTGTCTTCATATTGGGTCAGTATTATCACCTTTGTCTCCGGGAATTCTTTGTGTATTCGTCGAGTTGCTTCCAGTCCATCCATAAGAGGCATGACTATATCCATAAGCACTATGTCCGGCGAGAGCTTGGTGACCATTTCTAGCGCGTCCCTGCCATTAGTGGCCTCACCTACTGCTTCTATATCCCCGGTAAGAGCTAGCAAGGCACAAATACCATCACGTACAATGGCATGGTCGTCAGTTACCAATACTCTTATTTTCGCCATATTTAATGTCTTGACCTATTGGAATCTTGGCCCAAACCGTAGTTCCTGCTCCAATCCTGGACTCGACGCCACTGGTACCGCCAAGGAAGCCGATCCTCTCCCTCATACTGAATAACCCACGGCCGCGTCCACTCTCCTCTATATCGGTGATTTTGGAAACATCAAATCCTTGCCCGTCATCGCTAATACTTAGCGAGAACTCATCTGGTTGATATACCAGCAATATGGAAGCATTCTTTGCTTTAGAATGCTCGGCAATGTTACCGATTGATCCCTGAACAACGCGGAAAAGAGCAGCTTCTACATCGGGAGGAAACCGCATCTCAGTCCCTTTAACCTCCATTGTGACGTTAATGTTTAAGGGCTGAAGACTATTCTTGGCATGCTGGCGAACAGCAGCGACTAACCCCAGCGTATCCAACACAGAAGGGTGGAGATTGGAAATTAACCTACTTACTTCCTTATGTACCTGCACTGTCAGCGATTGGACTTTCTTCAGTCCAGCAATGAATTCAGCATCTTGATTACCGGACTTCACGGCCATTTCCATCAGCGCTTCCAGCTGAAGTGCTATCCCGGATAGCGATTGACTGGTCTCATCGTGTAGCTCACGGGCAATCCGTCTCCGTTCCTCCTCCTCTGCCATGAGATTCTGTCGTGCCAGTTTGCGTAATCTTTCCCGTGCTTTCCTCAGCCGCTCATTCAGTCTTGCCTGTTCTATAGCTGTGCCAAGTTGATCCCCAATTGAGTGCAAGAGATGCATGTCTTCCTTGGTGAAGCGACGTGGCACATGGCTAGCAACATTCATCACTCCCAGAACATTGTCTTTCGCTCGGAGAGGGACGCTGATGAACGCCCTTAAACCCTCTAATTTTACCAGGTCAATCCAAGCGGCATTTGGTTCTGAGGAAATGTCCTCCAGTAGCACTGCCCTGCCGCTTTGAGCTACCTTTCCTGCGATTCCCTCGCCAAGTTTAAGACGCACCTCTTCAGCATATTTATCGGATAGTCCGTGATAAACACTGTAGAACAGCATCTGGCTCGACTCATCCAGGAGCATTATTCCTCCGACGGTCCCGTTCATGATGTTAAGTACATTATCCAAGCCGATCCTGAGAATGGCATCCAACTCATGCAGACCACTGATTGCCGCCGAGACTCGGCTCAAAGCCATAAGGCCATGATAATATTTCTCAGCCTTGCTGTCCTGCTCAGATAGATTTAAATCAGCACTACCTGGATCGGCAGCTTTCTTGACTCCCTTACCTTTTTCCATTGTCGTTACTTCGCCAATATAGCCCTATATTTTCAAGAGCCGGCAAGGAAAACTCACAAGGTTTTTCACCACGAATAAAAATACCGTTCCTTAACATAAGCCTATACAAAATCATGACCTTTTGCAACCTCTTGTGTTCGCTACAATTAAGCAATGCCTTGTTTTCTTCTCCAAGATATATGAGGGTAAACAGGAGACCCCAATCGAGCCCGCTCAAGTCAAGTTTTAGAGAGTCATTTACAGTGGAATATGACTGGCATATAATAAAGCATCCCTCTCAACAACCGGAGGAAAAGTTATGAATAAAAGTCGTCTCGTGTTATCCCTATCTATTCTAAATTTGCTGGGCTTTCTGGGTACTGTGGTCGTTAATGCACTGGCCAATATCCTACCCATAAATAATAAAACGACCGGCGAGTTATCTGACCTGTATCCAAATTTGTTTACGCCAGCGGGGCTCACTTTTGCAATCTGGGGGCTAATCTATGTATTACTTGCTATCTTCGTCATATATCAATTAATACCCTCGGTCAGAAGAGACCCCCAGAAGGTTTACTTTGTACAGAAAATCGGACCGTTATTCTTTGTTTCCTGTCTCGCTAACATCGGCTGGATATTTGCCTGGCATTATGAAATAGTTCCCCTATCCCTGGTTCTGATGTTGATACTGCTGGGATGTCTGCTAGCAATTTACTTGAGGCTAAATGTCGGCAAATCAGAGGCGACGAAGGCTGAAAAATATTCAGTGCATCTCCCCTTCAGTGTCTACCTGGGCTGGATTACCATAGCCACGATTGCTAATGTCACCGCTCTACTGGTGGATATCAACTGGAACACATGGGGTCTTGGTGAGCAATTCTGGGCAGCAGCAGTGATTATCGTTGGTATTGTTATTGCATTATCCATACTCTTCACCCGGAAAGACATCTTTTATAGCCTTGTGGTTGATTGGGCATTACTCGGGATACTGCTAAAACGACTTTCAGTTACCACGGTACCTGACCAAAGCGTAGTAGTCGTCTCTACTGTTGGCCTGGTGCTTATTACCGCCGGGGTTATAACTCAACTGATAAGAAAAAGGGTGTATT
>DATBWO010000130.1:0-2760 GCA_036514775.1 Dehalococcoidia bacterium
GCCTTTAAACTCGGCAGTAGAGCACGGTGCTCTATTACACTCGACCTTAAATATAAATGGAGTACTCGAGGATGTTTACTCTCTGACTATTGATAGCTATAAGCCGCCGACTGTCAATGTTTTTACTCTCTATGAGCAGAATATTGGCATGATAACGCCCATGATTGCTGAAGAACTTAAGGAAGCAGAGAAACTTTATCCACCCCAGTGGATTGAAGAAGCTTTTAAGGAAGCAGTTACGCTGAATAAACGCAGTTGGAGATATATCGCCCGCATCCTGGAAAGGTGGGCTAGCGAAGGTAAAGACAGTGGAGAGTATAGGAGAGACATTAAAAAGGATGGCCCGGACAAATATGTCAAGGGCAAATACGGGCACCTCGTCCAAAGATAACGTTCCCCTTTCCTCGGAAGAAGGCGCGGGTGAAATCTGCCTTATTTGTAAAGGGGCGGGCTTCGTTCATCCTGCTCTGGATTCAGGGAAAGTCGATTTCAGCCGGGTGATACCCTGCCGATGCAGTAAAGGGGAGCTGAGAAAGAAAAAAACAGAATATCTTGAGAAATACAGCAATTTGGGTTCTTTATCGCAGCTTACCTTCGACAATTTATCTCCTAAAGGAAAACCTACCCGTCATTCTGAGCCCTTCGCTTCTTGTCATTCTGAGCGAAGCGAAGAATCTAAGTCCGCTCAGGGTAAACTCCGCGAAGAATCTCAAGAGCGCTTTGCTCAGGTTTACCAGGCTGCCAAAGCCTTTGCTGATAATCCCCGAGGTTGGCTGGTATTTTTAGGTCCCGGCGGCTCTGGTAAAACACACCTGGCTTGTGCTATCGCCAATCACCGTATCAGCTCAGGGGAGCCTGTATTTTACATCGGCGCTGCTGACCTCCTGGATCACCTCCGCTCCGCCTTCAGCCCCACCAGCGACACCACTTATGATGAGATGTTCGAGCAAGTAAAGAATGTGCCCCTATTAGTGCTTGACGATCTTATTCTGGGCAGCGCTACTGCCTGGGCTAAAGAGAAGCTGGAGCAACTCCTTCAGCATCGCTTCAATGTCAGGCTGGCCACGGTAATCACTAGCGATGTACCACTGGGGAAAATGGATGAACGCTTACGTGGCCATCTTGATAATAATGAATTCTGCCAGGTGTGGGCGATTGAACCAGCATCGCTCTTAGAATCCCGAAGCGGCTTAGAGTTAGAGCTATTACGAAATATGACCTTTGATAATTTTGACCACAAGAGGACGGAACTTCCTCTGGAACAGCGTCAAAATCTGCGTCAAGCCTTCAACTTAGCAGTAGAATTCGCTCGCTCACCGGAAGGTTGGCTGATATTTCAAGGCGTTAATGGTTGTGGGAAGACTCACCTGGCAGCAGCTATCGCTAATTATCAACTGGCGCAAGGAAAACCGGTCTTCTTTGTGGTTGTCCCCGAGCTTCTGGACCATTTACGCTCCACTTTCAGTCCGGATAGCAAAATATCCTATGACGAATTTTTTGAGAAGATTAAAGAAACTCCCCTGCTGATACTCGATGACTTCGGGGAACAATCGGCCACGCCCTGGGCTCAGGAAAAGCTATACCAACTGATAAACTACCGTTATAACGCACGGTTGCCCATGGTGGTCACTACATGTCTCTCTCTAGAAGAGATTGAAACACGAATCAGTTCACGAATGGTGGACCCCAGGATAAGCCTGGTATTCAACATCACCGCTCCCGATTACCGGGGCAATGTCAAGCCGACACGGCAAACCAAACGCTACTAAATTTGGTTAGTTTGGTTAGAGAGTCAACTCTTTTCCACTACGCGCTACCCGCCGGATTGCTTCGCTGACTTTCTTAATCTCGCAGTGACAGGGCGCAGAAAAAATAGAGTTGACCTCAGTCTTTCTGTTGTTTATTGATTTCCCAGTATTTCGCCAGGATACCGCTCCCCACCCAGCAGGCTATTGCTATGATTAGACCGACGAAAAAGGGCAGGGACGTGAATATTCCCACCAAAAGTACTATCAACCCCACCAGACTAATAAGGCTGACGTAAGCAATCTTGGCATTTTTAGACATATTACAACCTCCTGTTATTTTATGTTACCAACTCTTCGGGTCAATGTCCATCTTATAAATGATGCCCGCTGCTATTTATGTCTTACTCCCCAGAAGAAAACACTCAAGCCTGCGAAGAAAATGCTATGTCCGGCTGTTATGACGACCATCACTGTACCGTTAAGGAACTACTGGAGCCCCCAGGTTCTTTAGCCCAGAGAATGGGAAAAACGAGGTTTTCTTGATAGATTAGTAAAACCATTGATAGAGCGATTGATAAGGCTTGTAGGGGCCCTGGAGTGTCTTAGAGGGCATTTTGGTGCAAAGCGAGAAGCTGATGACGGTCGCTTGAGGCGAGCCAGCGGGAGAGGACAAAGAATTGCGATGCCTCTTGCGTGTATGATAAAGTTAATATTTAATAAATAATAGCTATGAAGGTATGGGCAGTTGGCTCAGTGGTTAGAGCGTCGGTTTCACATACCGAAGGTCACAGGTTCAAATCCTGTACTGCCCACCATAGAATGAGGAGGAAAGGAAATGGCATCTAATGGTGATAGTAGAGGCGGGTTACTTACCGCCGGGGGAATCTTAAGCATAGTAGGGGGGGCACTTGAGATAATTGGTGGAGGTATAATGGTGCTTTTAACGACAGGCATTAGAATGCTGCTCAGGCTGGCGCTTCTTCCATGCCACCCTGGTGATTGGTTTGAATGC
>DATBWO010000131.1:0-12056 GCA_036514775.1 Dehalococcoidia bacterium
AGTTCGAGATCCACAATCACGAACAACTCTCAGCTAGTCCCTTGGCTAATCAAACCGATGGCGGGACAAGCAGCAAAGCTACGCAGTATAGATTCAATCCAAGGTATACCTTTGATAACTTTGTTGTCAGCGATTCTAACCGTTTAGCTTATGCTGCCGCTGTAGAAGTAGCTGAAAATCCAGGCAGTAGTTATAACCCTCTTTTCATTCACAGTAGCACCGGGCAAGGTAAGACTCACTTACTACATGCCATCGGGCATCTAACGACAAACAATGGGCTGCAAGCGGCCTGTATTAGCGCAGAACAATTCGCCAATGAATTTGTATTAGCTGTGAGAGAAAACCAAGTTGACAAGTTCCGCAGCAAATTCAGAGGTATCAATATCTTTCTATTCGACGATGTTCACTTCCTGATCGGCAAGAAACAAACCTTACAATGTTTCTTCCACACCTTCAACGAGCTCTACAGCAATAACCGTCAAATTGTCATCACCGCTGACTGTGCTCCCAAAGACATGCAGCCACTTAGCAGTAAGCTAAAATCACGCCTTGAAGGGGGGCTTGTCGTTGACATACAACCACCCGATTTTGAAACACGCCTGAATATCTTACGGGCTAAAGCCGAACCAATGATGACCTCAGACCTCGAAGGGGTGTTGCACATTATCGCGGAGAAAGTGTGCGAGAATGTCCGCCAGCTTGAAGGTGCTTTGGTATATCTAACTGCCCAGGCTCAATTAAGCGGAACCAAGATCACTCCCGAAACAATCAACAAGTTATTAACAGGCACGAACGGTAAACAAGACATAAGGTTGCTCTTACAGACGGTAGCGGACCATTTCAGCCTTTCAACAGAAGAGCTAATTAACAAGAAAAGAGATAGAAAAACTACATTGGCACGACACGTAGCCATCTATCTCATGCGCGAAGGACACAACTACTCTCTAACCGAAATCGGCAAAGAATTAGGGGGCAGAAACCATACCACCATTCTTCATGGCTACGAAAAAATAGCTAGCGAATTGAACACTAATCCTAACCTTTCTAACCAAATTGCGGAAATCAAAGAGAAAATCAATTCACAGAAAGGGCATAGAGAGGTATACCAAACTGTATAGAGGTATACCAAACTGTGCAAAATTACCTATACTTTGTGGATAAAATGTTTCTTATCCTCCCCCCACTGCCCTCTGAACTCTGCCTCCTTCCCGATTCCTTCACCCCGCAACAATATTGTTTATAATAATTGGTACCTATCTATTAATATAATTAAATATCTATCGGATTATTAACTTATGGTATATAAGAGAGAAATTATAGTGAGGGGTGGTTATGGTGGGGATGGCTGTGTCAGCTTTCGGAGGGAGAAGTATGTTCCTTTTGGTGGGCCGGATGGTGGGGATGGTGGAGGCGGTGGAAATGTGGTTGTTGTGGCTAGTCCCAACCTAGTTGACTTGAGATTGATGGGATGGAAGAAGGAATTTGTAGCTAAAAACGGTCAGCGAGGAGGCAGTGAGCGGAAGCGTGGCAAGAAAGGAGAGGATTTAGCTATTTCGGTGCCCGTGGGTACAATGGTTTTCACTAAAGCTGATTCAGGGGAGGAGATACTTTTGGCGGACTTGAGGGCCCCAGGGCAAAAGGTTTTGGTGGCTAAGGGTGGCCGGGGAGGGCTGGGTAATGCTCGTTTCGCTACAGCGGTAAATCAAGCTCCTGAGATAGCTAGCAAGGGACAAGCAGGGGAAGTAGGGTATATTATCCTCGAGGTAAAACTCATTACCGATATCTGTATTGTTGGTCATCCCAACTCGGGGAAATCCACTTTATTATCTGCGATATCGAGAGCCAAACCCGAAATTGCCGATTATCTCTTTACCACCCGCCAGCCAATTTTAGGTGTTATGTCAGGCGATAGGAGAGACTTCATTGTTGCCGAGATTCCCGGCCTCGTTGAAGGTTCTCATCTTGGCAAAGGATTGGGAAACGAGTTTTTGCGCCATGTGGAAAGAACCAAGCTGCTGATTTATTTATTGGATGGCAGTTCGCCGACCATTATCGAGGACCTCAGCACATTGGATAAAGAGCTAGCCTTATACAAAGGCTTATCGCATAAGCCAAAAATCGTGGTGGTCAATAAGATAGATTTGCCTGAGCCTGAGGGCCAAGCTCGTTTGCCTGAAGTTAAGCAGTGCTTTGCCAAACTTGAGGTGCCTGTCTTTTACATCTCTGCAGTTAGCGGCCAAGCTGTGTTAGAATTGACCAGGAAAGCCATGGCAATGGTGGAACAAGCGAGTCGGGATGAAGGAATACACGCGCAGGCACAAATAGCGATATTCCGTCCCAAGCCGAGAAAGTAAAGCAGTGAATATAGGCATTCTTGGTGGTACATTCGACCCTATCCATATAGGTCACCTTATTATCGCAGAGGAAGCAAGAATAAAGTTAGGGTTGAAGGAGGTCCTTTTCGTGCCTGCCGGGCAGCCCTGGCTTAAGCGGGACCATAATATTACCGAGGCAGTCCACAGGGTAGAGATGGTGCGCCGTGCCATAGCCGACAACTCTCATTTTAAGCTTTGTACTCTCGAAGTTGAGTGCCCCGGTCCTTCTTACACCGTGGATACCCTGGCAATGCTACAGAAGCAACTAGGCAGTGAAGCAAGTCTTTTCTTTATCCTTGGGCGTGATACTTTAGACGAGCTGCCCTTGTGGAAGGAACCGCAGAAATTAGTTCAATTATGCCGGCTGGTGGTTCCCCCGAGATTAGGCGCAAAAGATTTGAAGCACTTAGAAAAAGCCATACCCGGGCTTTTGGACAAGGTTATTCAGCTTGATATGCCTGTAATCGGGATTAGCTCCTCAGAAATTCGCCAGCGTATAGCTCAAGGGCTAACCATTCGTTACCTGGTGCCCCCTGAGGTAGAAAAGTATATAACAGAACACAAGATATATCCGACATCTGCGAGATAGCGGACGACCAAGTTCACTCACCGCACGGCGCTAGTTCGGATGTGCTATTATCGAGATCTCTAGCAAATTCTCTCCATACACACACCCACTCGGGTAGGGAAGACCAACGGCTAAATATCGAGGTTTCTGACACTTTGAGCATGGGCCTGGATGAATCTTTTGCGAGGCAGGACTTCGTCGCCCATGAGCATACGAAAAACCTGGTCTGCGGCTATAGCATCCTCTACCTGTACTTTGAGCAGGGTTCTGTTAGCGGGGTTCATAGTTGTCTCCCATAGCTGTATAGGAGTCATCTCCCCCAGCCCTTTATATCTCTGAATCTCTATTTTGTCTTCTTTTAGCCCTTTAAGTCTTTTTTCCTTTTCCTGTTCAGAGTAAAGCCAGGACTCTTGTTTACCGGACTTGATGCGGTAAAGGGGCGGTTGGGCAATGTAGAGATAGCCCTGGTTGATTAACTCTGTCATATGGCGGTAAAAGAAGGTGAGGAGCAAAGTGCGAATATGTGAGCCGTCAACATCGGCATCGGTCATGATGATTATTCTGTGGTAACGAAGTTTAGAGCTGTCAAATTGTTCGTCAGCACTTGCTTTTAACGCTGTGACGATGGCCCTTAGCTCTTCATGTTCTAGAATCTTGTCTTTGGCAGCCTTTTCTACATTTAATATTTTGCCCCTGAGAGGGAGAATAGCTTGAAAGCGGCGGTCTCGCCCTTGTTTAGCTGAGCCGCCGGCTGAGTCACCTTCAACCAAGTAAATCTCGCATTTTGCTGGCTCTTTCTCTGAACAATCGGCTAGTTTTCCTGGCAGGGTTGATGTTTCGAATCCAGTCCTCTTTAAAACGAGGTCACGAGCTTTACGTGCTGCCTCTCTGGCTTTGGCGGAGATGAGGCATTTCTCTATAATGGCCTTGGCCTCGTTGGGGTGTTGCTCTAGGTAGAGGGACAAGCTATTGGCTACAGCAGATTCAACCTGACTTTTTACCTCGGGATTTCCCAACCTGGCCTTGGTTTGCCCCTCAAACTGGGGCTGGGGCAGCTTTACACTGATGATGGCCACTGCCCCTTCGCGCACATCTTCCCCGGTTAAGTTGGGGTCAGTATCCTTTAAGAGTTTATTATTCCGGGCATAATCATTGAAAACCCGAGTTAATGCTGAACGGAAGCCGGTAAGGTGGCTGCCTCCGTCTCTGGTATTGACGCAGTTGGCGAAGGAGAGAGTGGATTCGGTGAAGCTATCGTTATATTGGAGAGCTGCTTCTACTACGGTGCTATTTATCATAGTTGAGATATAAATAGGGTAGGGGTGAATAACTGTTCTATCCCTATTCAGGCGGCGAATAAAACTAGCTATTCCCCCATCGAAGTAGAACGCTTTCTCTTGATTGTTTCTCTCGTCTTTAAAAGCTATTTCTACCCCTTTATTCAAGTAAGCTAGTTCCCTTAATCGCTGGCAGGCCAGGTCGAAATCGTAGTCAATGCTCTCGAAGATTTCCTTATCAGCAAGGAAGGTAATCGAAGTGCCTGTATCCTGGGCGTCGCCAGCAGTTTCTATGTCGCCCTGGGGAACCCCTTGGTGATATTCCTGGCGGTAGATTTTCCCTTGGCGTTTAACCTCAGCTTTAAGCCAGGAAGATAAGGCATTTACTACCGAGGCGCCAACGCCGTGGAGACCACTGGATACACCATAGACATGATTGCTAAACTTGGCGCCGGCGTGCAGGCGAGTCAGGACTGCTTCCAGGGCTGTGATATCTTGTCCCGGGATAGTTTCCGTAGGAATGCCTCGTCCATTATCAGTGACAGTGACACTATTATCCTCATGGATTGTTATTTCAATGTGGTTACAGCAGCCGGCCATGGCTTCGTCTATGCTGTTATATACTATCTCGTAGAGGATTTGGTGTAATCCGTGTCGATCGGTGCCGCCAATATACATTCCTGGTCGTAAGCGTACGGCCTTGATTTCATCTAAAATCTGGATATCTTTGGCAGTATATTCCGACTTTACCTGGTTATTTATGTTATTTTGAGACATAGTTAGTGTATTCCCAAGTACATTTGCTGAAGTGCCAAATTAGACTACGAGAGGGAAAAATTTTAGGCTTCTATTCGAGGTCAATAGCATAGTACATTATATCATATTTTGAGCTGTTTAAGCATTCTGGCTATTTCAGCTAACGGGATGGTTTTCTGTTCTCCGCTTCTCATGTCCCGCAATGTTACATTGCGCTCGCTGAGCTCTTGTTTGCCGAGAATAAGGGCATAGGCAATGCCTAAGGAATTGGCTTGTCTCAGCTGCCCTCTCAGGCTCTTATCACCTGTAGCTAGGCTAACAGCGATGCCAGCTTTGCGCAGCTCCGAGGCAATCTTCAGCGCCTCAATCTTGGCTTCTTCTTCCAAGTAAGCGATGAAAGCATCAGGCTTGGGCAATGCCGGGATATCTATTTTCTGTTTCTTTAGATTTAATATTATTCTTTCCAGCCCGGCCGCAAAGCCCACCGCAGGAGTTGGTTTTCCTCCTAATTCTTCGATGAGGTTATCATAGCGACCACCTCCGCCAAGCGTGCTTTGTCCACCTTTCTCTCGAGGTTCCACCTCGAACACTGTCCTGGTGTAATAATCCAGGCCACGGACCAATCTGGGATTCAATTGAAAGGGGATGCTCATTGCCCCTAAATATTTTTGAACGCTTTGGAAATGGAATTGGCATTCAGTGCATAGATAATCGGGAATTTTCGGTGCGGTTTTAGCTATCTCCTGGCAAGAAGTTTTCTTGCAATCAAGCAGGCGTAGTGGATTCTTGACCAGCCTGACTTTGCAATCAGGGCAAAGATGGCCTGTATACCCCGAATAATGCTGCTTCAGTACTTCTAAATACCCGGGCCGGCAAAGCTTACAGCCAATGCTATTGAGTTGAATAGAAATTCGGGAGAGCCCCAGTGAATGAAAGAACTGTCGGGCCATTTCAATTACTTCAGCATCGAGGGCGGGGTCGGCCTCCCCTAATGCCTCAAAGCCAAATTGGTGATGCTGGCGGTACCTTCCAGCTTGGGGGCGCTCATACCGAAAGGCCGGTCCAATGTAATAAAGCTTCACGGGTTGAGGCAAGTTAAATAATCCATGCTCTAGATAAGCTCGGCAAACTGGTGCTGTTCCCTCTGCCCTTAAAGCCAATTTTTGGCCACTTTTATCTGCGAAGATGTACATTTCCTTGTCGACGATATCTGTCCCCCCGGCCACAGTGTTAGTGAAAAGCTGGGCATCTTCGAATATCGGCGTGCGCAATGGTTGGTAACCATAGAGCTGGCATAAGGAAGCAGCCTTTTCCTCTACGTATTTCCAGTAGGCATACTCTTGTGGCAGGATGTCGAATGTCCCCCGAGGAGCTTTATGCAAAGAAATCCTCCTTGCCTATCTGTTAGTTTACCATATTTGTTAATTTGCGTTACTGCTACTATTGCAGTATTATGAATTAGATGGACGTTAATGCGCTTATAGAAAAGGCTAGCTCTTACCTGCCTGATGATAAAGTAGCTCTGGTTAAAGCAGCTTATGAATTTGCTGCGAGAGCTCACCAGGGGCAAGTTCGTAAAACAGGAGAGCCTTATTTAGAACATCCTTTGAATACAGCTATGATTTTGGCTGAGTTTCACCTCGATGCTGAAACCTTAGCTGCTGCCTTGTTGCACGATGTCCCCGAGGATTGTGGCGTGTCATTAGATGAGATCGAGGCCAAATTTGGTTCGCAGGTAGTTAAACTCGTTGATGGAGTTACGAAGCTGAACAAGCTTACAAGTCGGGCGCGAACGAGAGAAACAAAGTCGAAGGTTCAGGCGGACAACTTACGCAAAATGCTCCTGGCTACGGCGGAAGACCTACGGGTGGTTCTTATCAAATTGGCAGACAGGTTACATAATATGCGCACACTGGGCGTGTTACCCGCAGAGAAACGGCATGCTATCGCACAAGAGACCTTGGAGATATATGCTCCCCTGGCGCACCGTTTAGGTGTGAGGGAGGCGAAATGGCAATTAGAGGATTTAGCTTTTCGCTATCTGAAGCCACGTGTGTACCATCGGATTGCGCGTTTAGTAGCTGGGAAGCGAGCTGAGAGGGAAGGCTTCATCACTGAGGTTAGCCAGATACTATGCCAGGAATTAGATAAGGTTGGTATAAAAGCTAAGGTTTCTGGTCGGCCCAAACATATTTACAGCATATATCGGAAGATGGAGAAGTATGATGCGCAGGGTAAGAATTTCAAGGATATCCATGACCTTTTAGCCTTACGTGTGTTGGTGGACTCGATTTCAGATTGTTATAAGGCATTAGGGGTAATTCATAATTTGTGGCGTCCTATACCCGAAGAGTTCGACGATTTTATTGCTAATCCCAAGGATAATGGCTATCAAGCTTTGCATACTACGGTAATGTGTCAAAGTACAACACCGCTAGAAATACAAATCCGGACCCATGATATGCATCGGGTCAACGAATATGGAGTAGCTGCTCACTGGCTCTATAAAGAAGGCAAAACTGGTGAGAAATTTAAGGATGAAATAGCCTGGCTGCAGCAAATCGGTGATTGGAGGGAGGATCTCGACAGTGAAGAATTTCTGGAATCTGTTAAAACCGATGTTCTTGTGGATCGAGTTTTTATCTATACTCCCAAAGGGGAGATAAAAGAGTTGCCCAGGGGCGCTACTCCTCTAGATTTCGCCTTTCGAATTCATACGGACTTGGGCTATAGATGTATTGGAGCGAAAGTGAATGGAAGGCTGGAACCCTTGAATTATACTCTTAAGAATGGCGATGTAGTGGAGATTATGGCTAGCAAAGCAGATAAAGGCCCGAGTTTGGACTGGCTTAATCCTGAGCTTGGCTATATTAAAACGTCTCACGCACGAAGCAAAGTTCGGCAATGGTTTACAAAGCAAGAACGAGGTCAAAGTATTGAAGCTGGCAAGCAAATTTGGGATAGGGAGCTTAAGAGGTTAGGCATCGTTTTGCCCAGTGTTGACAAAGTAGCGCATCTGCTTGGCTATGACGGGGCAGATGACCTTTTTGCTGCCTTGGGCAGTGGTAGCATCAATTCCTCTCAAATAGTTCTTAAATTAAGCGGAGAATTGGAGCCAACTGGAGAAGGGGTTGCAGTTCTGCCTCCGCGGAAGATCAGCCCTGTGAGTATTAACGTATTGGGTGTGGGGGACTTACTTACGCGTTTGGCTAATTGCTGTCATCCCTTGCCTGGAGATAAGATTATCGGGTATATTACTCAAGGCCGGGGTATCACTGTGCATCGGAGGGATTGCCCTAATATTATCCATGAGGAGGAGAAAGAAAGGTTGATCAAGGTAGAGTGGGGTGATGTGGCGCAGGTTTACCCAGTGACGATTCAGGTTGATGCTTGGGATAGAGTTGGCCTTGTTCGGGATATTAGTGCTATTATAGCCGAGGAAGGAATAAACCTTAGCGAGGTAAGCATGGGCAATCACCGTGATGATAATGTCACACTGCATTTTACCTTAGAGGTGAAAAGTGCTACTCAGCTAAGCAAAATAATGTCGAGAATTTATTCAGTGTGGAACGTAGTAAGTGTAACGAGAAAGGGGGAAATAAGTGTCAGCTAGTAAGCAAGAGAACACTAGTCAGCAAGGGAACACTGGTAAGCAAGGGAACGCTACTAAGAAAGGTAACAAAGTAGCCAGGACATCCGAGAGAAAGCGCTTACGAAATCGCTTAATGCGCCGTAGTGTTAAGACATATATGGTTAAAGCGCAAAGTTCGGCTGATGCCGGGGAAGAATCGGCGCATCAAAAAACAATGCTGGCTATAAGTGGTATAGATAAAGCAGTGAGCAAAGGGATTATGCATAGAAATAAAGGCGCCAGACTTAAGTCTAGCCTGATGGAGAAGCTAAATAAAAAGTAGTCAACTGGTAACCGATGGCTGTTAAGTCGCTTTCGCCCAAGCAGGAACGAATTATCAACTTTGTCACCGAATTTTTGAATGACAAAGGTTATCCTCCTACTATTAGAGATATTGCTGCGGGATGCGGGATAAGCTCCACTTCAGTGGTAGCTTATAACCTGAACAAATTAGAACAAGCAGGATATATTCGCCGCCACAGTGACATATCTCGGGGGATTAAGTTCTTGTCCCCACAGCAAAAAGGAAGGAAACTCGTTTATATTCCCATAGTGGGTGTGATAGCCGCTGGCGAGCCTATTCCTGTGCCCGACACAGGCAATATTATTCCCACTGAAGGAGTGGAAGTCAGTGAGGAGCTAGTTCGCGGCAAGCAAGATATTTATGCCCTTCGAGTGAAAGGCGACTCCATGTTGGATGCTTTGATAGGGGATGGGGACATAGTTTTGATGGACTATGGGAACAGTGCCGAGAATGGTGATATGGTGGCGGCCTGGCTTAAAGAAGAGCAAGAGGTCACCCTTAAGAGGTTTTTCGCTGAGCCAAATCGCATCCGCCTGGAGCCAGCAAATAGGCAGATGAAACCCATTTATACTACTCCAGATAATGTCGCGATTCAGGGGAGGGTGGTGGCGGTGATACGGCGTATATCATGACTAGAAGCACTAAGCACTAATATCTAAATCCTAAACATTTTGGATTTTGGATTTTGGAATTGTTTAGAGATTAGAATTTAGGATTTAATGTAGTATGATGCTGTCCCAATTCCAAGCGGTAGGGCAAGCTCTCTTTACTCAAGGATTGGTTTCTCCCCAGGGAGGTAATCTCAGCGTCAAACTTGGGGAGCATTTGCTTATTACCCATCGGGGCAGCCTTTTGGGCTCCATTCAGGAAGGGGATTTGGTGGAGACGGGGATCAGGAAGAACAATCGGGCTACGCCCCTGGCTTCAACGGAACTGGAAGTTCATCGCTGTATCTATAAGAATACCTCGGCATTGGCAGTGGTTCATGCTCATCCACCCTACGCAGTTGCTTTGTCATTCACCGAAAAAGAGATTGTGCCCCGCGATGTAGAAGGGCGGGCTTTGTTGTCTAAGGTGCCTATCTTATGTACGGGGATGGAAGGGAAAGCGGGGGAACTTGCTGATGAAATAGCCAGGCTACTAAGTGAGTACAGGGTAGTTTTAGTGCGGGGTCACGGAAGCTTTGCTGTCAGCCAGTTGTTAGAGGAAGCCTATTACTATACTGTTGTCTTGGAGCAGAGTTGCCGCCTCCTCTACCTGCTCAAGGCTTTAGGGGTAACTCCTGTTTAAAAAATCCTGTCCTGAGCCTGTCGAAGGATCGGTTAGGCTGTTACGGGTTTAAGGGAAACCAGGTAATACCAATCAGAATATTTGGAATTTCTTCCCAGCATCACTTCGGCGAAGAGCTTTTGTAATTTGGCGGTCAATTTGCCAATCTTGCCCGTGCCTATCGGGCGATGGTCGATCTCCAATATGGGTGCCACGTTGGCGGCCGTCCCGGTAAAAAAGCATTCTTCAGCCACGTAAAGTTCGCTTCTGTCAACTTGCCTCTCAATTGTATCTATGCCTAACTCATTTTTGGCTAATTTCATGATCGTGTCCCTGGTGATGCCCAGGAGGATGTTATCGGATGAAGGGGGGGTTATCAGTTTTCCCCCTAAAACAAGAAAGATATTCTCACCGCTGCCCTCGCAGACATGTCCATCCTGAGTTAGCAATATTGCTTCATCAAAGCCACTTTCGTGGGCCTCGGTTTTAGCCAATGAGTTGTTCACATAAATGCCACAAATCTTGCCTCGTGGTGGAATCATGGTATCATCCACGCGACGCCACGACGAGGTGCAGCAACGAACACCATTCTCTGTATCAAGATAAGGAGGGAGTGTGGTCACGACAATAAAGAAATCATCCTCCAGGTTGTGAAGACGGACTCCTACAGTTTCGGAGCTTTTGTAGGCTAAGGGACGAATGTATACGTCTTCCTGGTAGCCACTTTTTTCCACAAGCTCCTTGGTCAATTGGCAAAGCTTATCAACGGAGTATGGGAGATTGATTTTTAGTATGCGGCAGCCGTCAAACATGCGTTTATAGTGATCTTGGATTCTAAAAAGGCAAAATCTTTTCTCCTTGCTATCCCAGTTACCGCGGATGCCCTCGAAGCAAGCGGTGCCGTAGTGGAGGGCATGGGTCAGGATTCCGATTTTGGCTTGAGGGGGTGGCATAAATTGCTTGTGGAAAAAGGAATAAGGCGGCATACTTCTCCTTTCTTTATTACAGGTGAGGGCAGTCAATTATACTTCGTATCATAAGTCAAGACAAGCCTTACCTGCCATTCTAACCCTTTTGTCATTGCGAGCGAAGCGTGGCAATTCCCTATCCCCATCGAGATTGCTTCGTCGCTACGCTCCTCGCAATGACGGGATGGTGTCATTCTGAGCCACCTCGCAAAATGCAAACAATAAAAATAGTGGTAGTACCAAGGATACAGAATCCAGTAGCCAGTAGGAGAATCTTCTGACTACTGGCTACTGACTACTGGTTTAAATCCCATTTCCTGTTTTTATTGCTGTTGAGCCGTATTTATTTCGAATTTTGTCTATAGCTTTATCCAGGCGCTCCGGTTTTGCCGTCCCGGAATCAAACATAGAGAGCTGTTTCTCCTCGCCGACCAGGCTTGATACTCGAATACCTATGAGTCGTATTGGTTTTCCTTGCTTTGCCAGCGTTTTATTCAGCAAGCGCTGGGCTGTGGCAAAGATAACCCGGGTAACGTCGATGGCTTCTTGTAAGGTGACCTGGCGGGTGATTGTCTTAAAGTCGGCGTACCGCAGCTTTATAGCTACACATTTTGCTTTTTTGTTCTGGCTGCGCAACTCCTGGCAGACCTCCTGGCATAGATTGTGCAGGTTAGCCTCAAGGAAATTGCGATCCAGGGTATCGCGGGCAAACGTGAGCTCCTGGCTGATGGATTTGGCTTCGCCCGGCGCCTCTACCTCCCGGTCATCTATTCCCCTCGCATAGCTGTGAGGTAGTCCTCGTGGATCATCGGAATAGCTCGGTCACCTGTTCCGAGTGCGGTTCTACCGACAAAGCCAACCGACGTAGTCAATCCCTGTTCTCCTGCACGTCCTGTGGCTACCGCTGC
>DATBWO010000132.1:0-5237 GCA_036514775.1 Dehalococcoidia bacterium
ATTCTCGATGAGGTAGAAATTACCGATCGGATTAAGCAATTGTTCGAAGTGCAAAAAGTAGAGAGCAAGAAGATTGTATTAGGCATTAGTGGAATCCGTTGTCTCACCCGTCCAATTGTATTTCCCAGATTACCTAAAGAGATGCTGGATGAAGCAGTAAGACGAGAAGCCCAGAGAGTGCTGCCGGTATCCCTGGAAGAGATATATCTCTCATGGCAGACTATCCCGGCTGCAGCGGAGCAAACGCAGGTCTTTATAGTAGGGATACCCCGTAAGACGGCCGATGCCTTATTCAGAGTATTGCAAAATGCCGGGCTAAAAGTCGGCTTTATGGAGATAAAACCTTTAATCTTAGCCGGAATAGTTAAGGACACGACGGCGATAATGATCGACGTCCAGCCAACGGAATTCGATACTGTGCTCCTTGTAGATGGCATCCCCCGTCCGGTTCGCAGTACACGCTTTGCCAGCGGAACATTATCCAGTAGCGAAAAATTAAGCACAATCAAGAGTGAACTTACTAGATCTCTGGCTTATTATAATACTAACAATCCCGAGAAGCCCCTTAATGCAGGCGTTCCTGTATACATTTCCGGAGATTTAACCAATGAAATAGACTTGTATAAATCCCTGTCGGTAGAGCTCGGTCACCCTGTCTTGCCCTTGCCGTCACCATTGGAATGTCCTGAGGGATTAGACCCAAGTCGTTATATGGCAAATATAGCGTTGGCTTTTCATGAAATCTCCCCGAAAGAAAAAGGAGTAGCCACGGCTATTACTCTAAACGCTGTACCAGCCGTCTACCAGACTAAGGCGGTTTCGCTAACCAATGTTCTTCCTTTACCCGCGGCAGTTGTTACTGTCGGATTGATTTTCTTCCTTGTGATGTTTGCCAGAAGCGTTGCTAGTGATATTACGTCAATAAACACCAAGTTAACCAGTACAAATCAGTTATTTCAGCAAAGACAAGAGCAGCGCCAGGAAATGGAAGGAACGGTCGCTGCGCTCCAGAAGAAAATTAGCGCTATCACAGCATCCAGTGTTGGACTTACTTCGGTGCTTGGTGTCCTTGAAACTCAGGCAACAGCGACGAACCTTGATTTGGCAGCGGCAATGGGAAGCCTCCCTCAGAATGTTAACTTGGGCAGCATAAGTTATGTTGCCAGCGTGCTAACGATAACAGGCAAATCGCCAAGTGAGAAGCAAGTTTTGTCTTACATTACTCAGTTAGATAACAGTGGACGGTTCGCTAATATAGTTATTACCGATATGACAAGGGATGCAAACGACGAGATAAATTTCACGCTGGTCGGCACCGGTCAGACGCAAGGTATTGGTGCCAGCAATATGGCAATAGCATTGGGTAGCTTACCTGCTGGCGTAAATCTAAATAATGTTACCTCAGATAAAGGTACGCTAGTCATAGACGGAGTAGCACCTAATGCCGACAAAGTTTTTGCATACTTGCGAGCTTTGGAAGCCAGTGACAAATTTACGGAGATTACTATTACCAGTATGACGAAGACCTTGGAAGGAAACACGAATTTTGCTCTGTTCTTAAGGTAGGAGAGTGACCAATGGACATTTTTTCAGTAATCTGTTTTGCCGCGGGTTCACGTGCCTCCGATGTGCACATCGTTGCTTTCAATCCGCCACTGCTGCGCATTAAAGGCAGCCTGCAGCCGATGGCTGAGATAACGCCGTTAACTCCTGATGAAATAGACCAAGCTTTCAGACAGTTAACTACAGATGAGCAGAGGGCTGATTTCGAGCGAAACCTGGAATTGGACTTCGGTTATAGCATCCCTGAGGTCGGCAGAATTCGGTGTAACGCAGCCAGGCAACGCGGAACAACCACTCTTGTCATCCGCCTGTTACCATCGATGGTTCCCAGCATTGACGAGCTGGGGCTACCGGCCGTATGCAAAGAGCTCATACTCAGACCCAGAGGACTGGTGCTGGTTACGGGACCCACGGGTCACGGCAAATCAACGACACTCAGCGCCATGATTAATTACTTGAATGCCACGGAAAATCGCCGCGTGGTTACTATCGAAGACCCGATAGAGTTTATCTATACTAATGACAAGTGTGTTATAACCCAGCGGGAGCTGGGCGGTGATACCAAATCCTTTTCCGAGGCATTAAGGCACGTGTTGCGACAAGACCCGAATGTCATATTGGTCGGCGAGATGAGGGATTTAGAGACAGCATCGGCAGCAATTACCCTGGCTGAAACCGGGCACTTAGTCTTAACTACAGGCCATGCCCCAAGCGCCCCACAGACCGTGGAAAGGGTTATAGACCTGTTCCCTCCTCATGAGCGCCCGACAGTCCAATCCCGGCTGGCATCTCTGCTAAATGGGGTCTTATGCCAGACGCTCGTCCCCAAAGCCGATGGTACAGGAAGAGTAGCCGCAGTCGAGGTCTTGCTGGCCAGCCCGGCAGTAAAAAGTAACATCCGCGATGGCAAAATTTACCAGCTGCATAATGTCATGATGACTCAGTCCAGAGCCGGCATGGTGCTACTTGACACAGTGCTGGTCGACTTCTACCGCAAGGGAGTAATCAATCGTGAAAGCGTACTCGCCTTCTGCAACGACCAGGATGAAGTTTTTAAACTCATCGGTGCCGCCAGAGAAACTCAATCTGCGTGAGCACTTTCGGGAGCAGCGGTTGAAAGAAAACCATAATTTAGCTAATTTCGCCAGTAAAATGACTGATATTTTCGGCCTCCAGGAGCAGGGTAGAGAACTGGTGACCTTTGTAGCTAGCACCATTGGCTGTAAACAGGTATGCTTGCTATTCCTAAACATCGATGGAGAAGATTTTGGCGTCCTTTCGTGCCTCCCAAAGTCAAAGGCTAACCCATTCTCAAATATGAGGCTGAGCCTACAAAATCCCATTGCTAACAATTTGAGGCGACAGAAGAAGATATTAACAAGAGAGAGTCTAGCTGCCCTGTCTGACTTAAAGCATCCCCTGGAACCGAATTTCGGAAAAATCAAATTTGAGTGTGCAGAGCTTCTTGCCCCTATATTAAGCCGTAACCGGTTGATAGGGATTCTGGTGCTGGGACGAAAGCAATTTGGTGAGTACACGCCTGAAGATTACAGCCTGCTGCAGACTCTCATTGAGCGAGTATCGATAAGCATGGAAAAGGAATACTTGCGAGAGGAACTCAGTAACCAAAAAGCAAAACTGTCAGTAATCAACCGTTCTAGTGCAATTATGGCATCCAGTTTGGACATTCAGCAAATATTTGACAGTTTTGTTGAGGAACTAAGAAAGCTGCTCGCTGTTGACTGGGCAGCAATCACTCTGATTGGGGATAGCGATATTTTCCTTCTGGCTTTATCATCCAAAATTGGTTCTACTTGGAAGGTAGGAGACAAAATACCAGCCAACGGTACTGCCACGGCATGGGTAGCCAAACATAAGAAAGCCATCGTTGAGCCCGACCTGATAGCGAAGAACAGTTTTATCACGGTAGAGTCCCGTATTAAACAAGGAGCACGTTCTGTTGCCTATCTGCCGTTGATAACCGAAAGTAAAACTATTGGCAGTCTAATTGTGGCCAGCAGTCAACCTGATGCTTACGGTCAGAGACAAATAGACTTCCTTGAAGAGTTAGCTGCCCAGATTACCATGCCTATCAAGCATTCCCTGCTTTATGCTGAAATCGTGGAGAAAGCCCGTGTTGATGAACTTACTGGTCTGTATAATCGCCGCTCTCTTGATGAGGCGATAGCCGGTGAGATTGACCGGAATTCCCGTTATGGCGGCGTCTTCTCACTCATCATTGTAGACCTGGACGCTTTTGGAACCATTAACGACACCCATGGACACTTAGCCGGTGATGAAGCACTTCGACAAATCGGTAATGTTATCCGAAAGGCAGTAAGGATTTCTGACCAGGCGTTTCGGTATGGCGGAGATGAATTCGCCATTCTGTTGCCTGTTACCGCTATAGATGCTGCCAGCAGAGTTGCTGAACGAATCCGCCAGCAAATCGCCTCAATGATGGTGACCACTGAGACCACTGTGACTGCCAGTCTCGGCATAGCCAGTTGGCCAGCAAACGGCAGGGAAGCAAATGCCGTTATTGCAGCAGCGGACGCGCTGCTTTACCAGGCCAAACGAAGCGGGGGGAACCAAAGTCTGTCTGCGACAAACCATAACCATTAACTAGCCGGTCAAGTGCCTCAGAATCTGTGACTGCCCCACACCAACCGCCTAACCATAATCGGAAAGAATGGAAATGATTATTGCGTAATTTTTCTCCATAGGGTATCATTATTTATATTTCGAAAATGGGCTTTCAGTGAAAAATGAAAGCCGGGGCGTTAGGTTGGGGGCGGAAAAGGGCAGGATAAGCTTGGTTCAGTAGTCCAGTGATTCTTGCCCCTGTAGCTCAGGTGGATAGAGCACTGGCCTCCGAAGCCAGTTGCGGGCGTTCGAGTCGCCCCAGGGGTATTTCCCAAGATTGGTTGAAGTTAGAATAATGTTGCCAGTAATACGAATCAGGAGGCCGATTTGATAGATACCACGAAACTTGTCGAGATTAGATGGCATGGAAGGGGCGGACAGGGACCGGTCACTGGTGCCGAGCTATTGGCAAGAGCAGCAATACACGAGGGTAAATATGCCCAGGCGTTCCCCAGTTTTGGCCCGGAGAGAAGAGGAGCGCCTCTGCTTGCCTTTGATAGAATCAGCAGTAGAGAGCCAATCAGGGTCAGAGCCGAGATTACGGAACCGGATGTCGTGGTCATACTTGATTCTGGACTGATAAAAGTGGTCAATGTTACCTCGGGACTGAAAGAGGGCGGCATAATCATCATCAATACGAAGAAGTCGCTTGGGGAAATGGCCGGCGAATTCGACAAAAAGTGGGGTCTGGCGGTCGTTGACGCCAACAAGATTGCCCAGGAAGTGCTGGGAGTGCTTATCGTTAATACCACCATGCTTGGAGCCTTACTAAAGGTCGCCGGCGTGGTGAAATTAGAATCGTTTGATGAACCAATGCAGGAACGCTTCGGGCGGTTGGCAGAAAGAAACATTAATGCTATGAAGAGAGCTTTTGAAGAAACCAAGGTAAAGGAGTAAGAAGTGGCGGCTAAGAACGAGAGAGAAATCACCTGGAAAAATTTGGGAGTTGGTGCGATTGTAACCGAGCCGGGCAGCGCAAGCCAGTACCAAACCGGCGGCTGGAGGTCGCAGTACCCATCCTATGACAA
>DATBWO010000133.1:0-4796 GCA_036514775.1 Dehalococcoidia bacterium
TTTTCTCTCCTCCTTCCTCTGCTGCTGCAACTTGAGCAGAATGAAGTAATGACTGCGTGCCCAAAACCAGGGTTTCAACGAGAGCGATGATTCCTCTTACTAAAGGCATTTCTCTGAGACGCCCTTTGTATATGCTGGCCAGGGGCTGCTTCACTATGTTTAATTCTCCATTAGGCTGGCGTACCGATATAGCTACTCCTTCCTTTCCCCGTATCATCACCCCCTCAATGACTGCCTGGCCACCGTAATGAAAAGATTTTGCCATTAGCGCCTCAATCTCCCTAGCTGCCTAAAACGAAGGCTATAATTTTGTCTCATTATGAAAAATCCCTAATCGTATTATGATAGAAATGACTGAAAATATAAAGTTTATCTCTTAAAGTAGCGGCGCTGAATGAATTTCTAGTTTCCCAAGGTAAGATTAAAAGTAAATACCGCCCACGGTCCAATAGCCTCCGTCACCACAAGAAATAACACGCCCCTAGCCTACGACCTGACACAAAGAAATAGAGAGGTGAACGCCCTCTACTTTATCTTGTATCGTTTCTTAAAGCGTTCCACCCTCCCCAGGGAGTCGACTATCCTTTGCTCACCCGTATAAAAGGGGTGGCATTTACCACATATTTCTACCCTAATTTCTGGCTTAGTTGAACCAGTGGTGAAGGTATTACCACAAAGACAAGTCACTTTAGCATTATCATAATACTTAGGATGGATTTTAGCCTTCATTTGTAAACACTCACCTTCTTTTTGTATCTGGTTGCCGGCTCATATTTAACATAGCCATCTATTAAGGCAAAGAGAGTATAATCTTTGCCCAGGCCAACATTGTCTCCCGGCAGTATACGAGTCCCACGTTGCCGAACCAAGATAGCTCCAGCACGAACTTGTTCTCCACCATACTTCTTCACTCCCAAGCGCTTAGATACACTATCCCGCCCATAAGTTGTGCTACCACCGCCCTTTTTATGTGCCATGCCTACTCTCCTTCACCCTTAATAATTTCGTTTACCAATATTTTAGTATAAGTCTGGCGATGTCCCCTTTTTTTTCGGTAGCGAACTTTGGACTTATATTTAAATACGATAACCTTTTCTCCCTTAGCTTCCCCTAAAGAAGTAGCCACGACCTTAGCCCCCTTAATAATAGGATTCCCTACAAGGGTATCTTTATCTCCCCCAATAAACAATACTTTATCCAGCTCAACTTTGTCGCCTTCAGGGACATCTAAGCGCTCGACTTCTATTGTTTGCTTTGGGGCTACCTTGTACTGCTTGCCACCTACTTCAATAATAGCGTAAATCTTCTCACCTCCCATACAGGAACGGGAATTCTAACACCCCAAATTGCCCGATGTCAAGCTAGCGATTTTACGCTAACACCCCCTCCCCGCTATCAGGATAAGAATAAATCAATAAACACCATACACAATTTTAGGTAATTATTATCCCTAAATTTAGGGGTTCACAGATTTTTGGGTTAATTTCGCAATGCAGCTGTCTCTTCGCTTTGTATACTTTTCCCTCCCATCAGTGTATGAGGGAAGAACCCATTTCATTTCCTTCAGGTTTTGCGTTACAACCGGTATCCAATCCCAGGGGATAGATATCTGTATCCATCCCTCCGGGTATGGTTGGAGTGATTTCCCACAGAAAGTCATCCCGGTAGGCACGTAATTGATTTTGCCGCTTTGATATGGATAAACGAAAATCCAGGCACATCCCAATACCCCTGTTGTCTTGCTCTCCCATATCTCACCAGTCGAATAGGACATCGCCCTCAGCACGATTTCTGTCTGGGCAGGAGTAGCCACAAGAATTAAGAGGTCTGGATCAAATGTCAGTTTGTCCAGCGAGGACACAGCAACATAGTTCACTGTACCCGCTGGAAATTTGGGAACGTATTGATAGATTCTGGCATTAGCCCTTGGTTCCTGAAAGATTTCCAATGCAGCTCCAAATTCTCCGCCTTTGCCCCAGGAGGACATCTGCTCCATCCCCAGTGATACTTTTCCGAAGCAATCCTCATTCTCTTTAGCAAAATAAAACGGGGATTCTCTTTGCTGTGCTTCTTTGATCATTTCGCAGAAAGCCAGACTTTTGTCTAGTTGCTGTGTTCCTTCTGGTTTGAAGTACAGGAACTTGACGCCTACAGGCGGCTTCTCAAATTTAAGTTTGTTGAATATGGACAAATCAGTTTGCAGCGGTCTCATATTAACCTCCTTAAAATATATTTTCTCACAGTAAAGGTCACTGCGAAAGGCACTGGCAATAGTTTAGTTTTCCTAAATCCTCTCCCATACTATATCATCACCCGCACTTTCAAGCATGTTTGGCGTGTGAGCCAAGCCACCCAGAATTTTGCGGTGCCTCCCGTTCCTATTAACATTCAACTACTAAACTTTGCAAAAACAAGAGCTAAACTGTGGTTGACAGACTGATTAAAATCATGGTAAAACGCATTCGGACTTTGGAAAACTAAACTTATACTTGCGAGCATATCGTAAACTTGCTAAAGACGAGTGGTTAAGCTTTGTTCATTAAATTTATCAACAGACTGTAGAGTAAGGAGGGAGAATCATGGCAAAAATACCGGACAAAATTGAAACCTGGCAGATGGTAGAACCAGGCAAACTGAAGAGGGCAAGCATCGATGTTCCTCAGCTCAAACCCGGCGAGGTGCTGGTTGAAATTGCTGGCTGCGGCGTCTGCCACACCGACCTAGGTTATTTTTATGATGGCGTGCCCACGGTCAACAAACCACCGCTGACCCTGGGGCATGAAATCAGCGGCAAGGTGATAGCCGGCGATGAAAAGTGGGTGGGCAAGGAGGTAATTATACCGGCGGTGATGCCGTGCAACAACTGCCCTATTTGTGCTGCTGGCAGAGGCAACCGCTGCTTGGCACAGAAGATGCCTGGCAACAGCATGGAAATATACGGAGGCTTCTCCAGCCACATCGTCGTCCCGGCTAAGGATTTGTGCGTGATCCCAGAAAGGAAGGGGGTACCTCTTTCTCACTTTGCCGTGATTGCCGATGCCGTGACCTCACCATATCAGGCAGCAATGAGGGCTGATGTAAAGCCGGGAGATTTAACCATCGTTATTGGGATTACCGGAGGCTTGGGGGTATATGCCGCTCAGATTTGCTCGGCATTGAGCGCCAAAGAGGTCATCGGTATCGCCCGCAACCCAGCGAAGCTCAAAAGAGCCCTGGACTACGGCGCTACCCATGTCATCAGCTCGACAGGTAAGACTCCCCGGGATATCAAGGACGAGTTCCGCAATTACTGCAAGGAAAAGGGCGTGCCCTCAAACTACGGCTGGAAAATTTTTGAGTGGACGGGCACCGCTGATGGTCAGGCAATTGCCCTGGAGTTGTTGTCATTTATCGGCAAGCTGCTGATTTGCGGCTTCGGCATGCAGAAGAACGAGTATTCTCTATCACGGTTGATGGCATTTGACGCTGATATTCTGGGCTCCTGGGGCTGTTTGCCCAAGTACTACCCCAAAGTCCTGGACATGGTATTGAAAGGGAAAATACAGGTAGAGCCATTTATTGAGACCAGGCCAATGAGCCGGATTCAGCAAGCGTTTGAAGATGCCCACGGGGGAAGATTGGAGAAGAGGATCATACTAACTCCCGATTTTTAAAGTCTTTGATAGTACGTCAAAGAAGTGACCTTTCCCCGGGATTTTCCCTGAGAGATGTCGCTTCTTTGTTACACCGCCAAAAACGGATAAGGACACTATCCGACATAACCCCCATCAACGGATAGCACCTGCCCGGTGATATACCGAGCATCCTCCGATGCCAGAAACACAAAAGCCGGCGCTACCTCCTCAGGTTCGCCAAACCGCCCCAGCTGTATTCTCGAGAGGTATATTTCCTTTAGCTTCTCATCCCCTCTTACCTTGTCCGTCATCTCCGTTGTGATAATTCCCATGGAAATGGCATTGACATTTATCCCGTATCTAGCGAGCTCTCTAGATGCGGACTTGGTAAACCCGATAATTCCGGCTTTCGCCGAGGCATAGTTTATCTGCCCCACTGTCCCATACAACCCAGCCGTAGAGATGACGTTGATAATCCTCCCGTACTTGTTTTCCTTCATATAGTTAGCGGCAGCCTGCGTACAATTGAAGGTGCCCTTGAGATGAATATCGACAACCTGGTCCCATGTCTCCTCGTCCATCTTCAGAAGCAAAGCGGGCCTGGACACTCCAGCATTGTTAACCAGGATATCCACCCCTCCCAACTCCCGTACCGCCTGGTCAACCATGGACCTGGCATCCTGATAATTGCCAACATCTGCTTTCAAGGCCACAACCTTCCGGCCAAGCCTCCGTATCTCGTCCACTATTTCCTGAGCAGCGGCGTCATTGCTACGGTAGTTTACTACTACATCAGCGCCTTCTTTAGCAAAAGCCAGGGCTACAGCCCTGCCAATACCCCTGCCACCACCAGTGATAATTGCCTTCTTATTCTGTAGTCTCATAATACCCCCCAATCTAGTTACCTGTTCTTCCATTCAGGCTTGCGTTTATCTAAGTATGACTGCAAACCCTCCTGGCCATCTTTAGTCTGCCAGCTCTTGATACCGTGCTCCACTCCCTTTTCTAGCGAAGCCTCAAGCGAGGGCGTTTCCGCACAATCATATAGCGCATCTCTCACGAGCCTGACGCTCAGCGCGCTCTTTTCCAAGAACTTGCGTGCGAACTCCTCTGCAGTCCGGTCCAATTCCTCTTCCGGAACAACTTTGTTAACGAGGCCAATTCGTTCTGCTTCCTGGGCAC
>DATBWO010000134.1:0-4521 GCA_036514775.1 Dehalococcoidia bacterium
CGCCAAAGGTACAAGAGCTTCGGCAAAAAAAATTGCTTGCCATTTTAGCTAGACAGCCCACCGATATCTGCTTTGAGAAAAAGGAATGCGAACTTCGGAAAGCTATCGACTATATCGGTTTAAGTGAGGTACCTGTCCATGTACCTAGGTCTTTACCTCCTTTAGAGGACAATCCCTTCTTCGTTCGTAATTCTAGCTTTTGCATTTTATGCCATCGCTGTCTTCGGGTCTGTGACGAGATAAGGTGCAATAGCGTAATTGAGATTGCCTTTCCGTGTTACAAAGCTTGCCCTGCCGGCATAGACGTTCCTCGTTATATTCGCCTTATTGCCAGAGGGAGACCTAGCGAGGCACTGGCAGTGATAAGGGAAAAGGTTCCTTTTCCTGCCGTATTAGGTAGAGTATGTGCCGCTCCCTGTCAGGAGGAATGCCGGCGTGGCCAAGATGTAGATAAGGCATTATACATAAGAATGCTCAAACGCTTTGCCGCTGATAATGGTGATGATAGCTGGAAAAAGCAAGTGAAGGTTCTCCCGTCAACAGGTAAAAGCGTAGCGGTAGTGGGGGCGGGACCGGCAGGGCTCACTTGTGCTTACTATCTGGCTAAGCTGGGACACAAGGTAACTGTGTTCGAGGCTCTCCCCGAGCCAGGCGGGATGATGAGGGTAGGAATCCCTGAATATCGCCTTCCGCGGAATATACTTCGCGATGAGATTCGAGAAATTGAGATGGCGGGGGTGGAAATCAGGCTGAACGCCCGAGTTGGGTCTTTAGATTCTCTTTTTAAACAAGGATACCAGGCAATCTTTCTTGCCATCGGTGCTCACAAAGAAATGAAGCTGGGGGTTGAGGGTGAAGACCTGCCTGGGGTAATCGGGTGTGTGGAATTCCTTCGGCAGTTTAATCTTGGAGAGAAGGTGAAGGTAGGAAATAGGGTAGGGGTAATTGGTGGAGGGAACGTTGCCATAGATTCTGCTCGTGCTGCCTTGCGGCTTGGCGCTAGGAGAGTGACCATTTTTTACCGCAGGACAAAGAACGAGATGCCAGCCCAACAGGAAGAGGTAGAACAAGCGTTGGAGGAAGGAGTTGAAATCATCTTTCTCATCGCTCCTTCCAAGATTTTCAAGGAGCATGATAACCTGAAGCTGGAGTTAATCCGTATGGAGCTAGGAGAGCCTGATTCCAGTGGCAGACGCCGACCTGTCCCTATCAAGGGAAGCGAGTTTACTGTCGGGCTTGATACTTTGATTGCTGCCATCGGCGAACAGCCAGATGTTCCTGTGGGCTTTCGAGTTGAGGTAGGGCGGGGAAACATAGTGAAGGCCAATGAAGACTTAAACACGAGTCGAGAGGGCGTTTTTGCTGGGGGCGATTGCGAGAGTGGGCCAGCTTTAGTCATCAATGCTATTGCCGCGGGAAGGAAGGCAGCTCAGGCCATTGACCGTTATCTTGGTGGCAAGGGAGATATTACAGAGCACCTTGTGCCTGATGAGGAGGCTATGGCTTGGTTAGAAAAAGTACCTACAGGAGAAAGATTAGCTACCATTTCTTATCTTGCGCCCCAGACACGCATTGATGGTCTTTCCGAAGTGGAGCAGGGAATGAATTGGGAGACAGCAGTCGCTGAAGCTCAACGTTGCCTCCAGTGCCATGCTATTGCCCCCTTAAACGGGCTAACGCTTTACGAGGTTGGCTGCAAGTTCTGCGGTGCCTGTGTCGATTCCTGTCCTACCGGCGCTCTCGTTGATTTAGCTATTCGCGGGCTGGCGAAGCCCGATCGTGTAGTTACCACAATTTGTCCCTATTGTGGTGTTGGCTGTCAGCTAAAGCTTGAGATCAAGGATGGGAAGATAGTAGCTTCCAAACCTGATCCAAATGGTGCGGCTAATCATGGGCAGGCATGTGTCAAAGGACGGTTCGGCATTGCCGAGTTTGTCCATCACTCTGAGAGGTTGACCATTCCTTTGATAAGAAAAAATGGGGAATTAAATGAGGCATCCTGGGACGAAGCGCTGGACTTGGTGGCAAATAAATTGAGAGGTTATAAGCCGCGTGAAATGGGCGTTATCGCCTCAGCCAAGTGCACCAATGAAGAGAACTATGTCATACAAAAGTTCGCGCGAGCAGTACTTGGCACCAACAATGTTGACCACTGTGCCCGGCTGTGTCATGCTCCCACTGTAGCTGGCCTGGTGCAAAGCTTTGGCAGTGGAGCTATGACTAATTCCATCAGCGAAATTGGCGACGCCGCCTGCATTTTGGCTATTGGCACCAATACTACCGAAGCCCACCCTGTGATTGGGCTTGAGATAATAAGAGCAGTAAAAGATGGGGGCAAGCTCATTGTAGCTAATCCCAGGGAAATTGACCTCTGTCGCTTTGCTAGCCTCTGGCTACAGCATAGCCCTGGTACGGATGTCGCTTTGCTCATGGGGATGATGCGGGTTATAGTGGATGAGAAATTGTTTGACTCGGTCTTTATCAAGGATAGATGTGAGGATTTCGATGCTTTCAAGAAATCATTAAAGGATTTTGACCTTGATTTTGTGGAGCAGGTTACCAGGGTGCCGAAGGGCAAGATAGTAGAAGCTGCTCATATGTTTGCTGGCAATAGTCCTGCCACCATCCTCTATTCCATGGGTGTTACTCAGCATTCCCATGGCACCGACAATGTGCTGGCTACTGCCAACCTGGCAATGCTCACCGGGAACATAGGCAAGCCCTCA
Source organism: Dehalococcoidia bacterium (assembly GCA_036514775.1). Classification (GTDB taxonomy): domain Bacteria; phylum Chloroflexota; class Dehalococcoidia; order GIF9; family AB-539-J10; genus RBG-13-51-36. The sequence goes on from DATBWO010000134.1 coordinate 2,727, forward strand.
ACTGGGGTCAATCCACTCAGAGGCCAGAACAATGTGCAGGGTGCTTGCGATATGGGTGCCTTGCCTAACGTCTACCCCGGCTATCAGGCAGTAAGCGATTCAGCTATTAGAGAGAAATTTGAGACTGTCTGGGGGTGTTCTTTGCCTCCTTCTCCAGGGCTGACCTTGATTGAGATGGTTGAAGCCGCCTACCGTAAAGACATAAAGGTGCTGTATCTGGTGGGTGAGAACCCGGCATTAAGCGATCCTGACGTGCAGCATGTTTGGGAGGCGTTGGCTCGACTTGAGTTTTTTGTCGTCCAGGATATATTCCTTTCTGAGACAGCGAAGTTTGCTCATGTCGTTCTGCCCGCAGCCAGCTTTGCTGAAAAAGATGGCACCTTTACTAATACTGAGCGCCGGGTGCAGCGAGTAAGAAAAGCTATTGAGCCAATCGGCAATTCTAAGCCTGATTGGTGGATTATTTGCCAGATAGCCCAAAGGTTAGGGGCTAAAGGCTTTGACTACATCCATCCCTCTGACGTAATGGAAGAAATTCGCGCTCTTACTCCCAGCTATAATGGCATAAGTTACCAGAGATTAGAGAATGAGGGACTCCAGTGGCCTTGTCCTGTTGACGACCATCCAGGCACACCGATATTACACACGAATACTTTTGTTAGGGGGAAAGGCCGATTTATCCCGCTAAAGTATATTCCTCCAGGGGAGATGCCGGATGAGGACTATCCTCTGATTCTCACCACGGGGCGCAGCTTGTATCACTTCCACACGGGAACAATGACTCGGAAAGTAGCTGGGCTTAATATCATAGAGCCTGAAGGTGTGGTGGAAATCAGCACCAAAGATGCTTCGCAGATTGGTATAGCCCAGGGTGATAAGGTTAAGGTCAGTTCCCGGCGTGGTGAAGTTATTGCTAAAGCTAAAATAACTAATGCATTGCTCTCAGGAGTGGTGTTCATGACTTTCCATTTTGCCGAAAGTGCTGCTAATATCCTCACCAATCCCAAGCTCGACCCGGTAGCCAAAATTCCCGAGTTCAAAGTTGCAGCAGTGAAAGTGGAGAAATTGTAAACGCTTTGTAAGAAATAGCATTATGGTGAACTGAAGTCCCAAACCCTTCGTCTCCCGCCATCCTGAGCTTTTTTCCACTTGTTATTTTGGGCCTTCTGCTTCTTGTCATTCTGAGCCGAAGGCGAAGAATTTAGCGCTCAGGGCAGATTCCGCGAAGGAATCTCGTCTCGCTGAGGGTAACCTCCGCAAAGGGAAAACAACAAAAATGTCATTGCCGACGAAAGGGAAAACAATCTCTTGGACTGCTCTAGCTATTGCTCTCATTATAAAGCTTCGGATGAGCCTTTGCATACTTGGCTTATGTTGCGATTATCTCAGGAGAAATGGTAAAAATGCTAAATACCAAGCACCAAATTCCAAATACCAAAATCAAATCTCCAAACAAATCCAAATATCTAAATTCTAAACGTTTTGAGCATTGGTATTTGGTGCTTTGGTATTGTTTAGGATTTCGTGCTTCGGACTTCGGATTTCCCCTTCTGGGCGTGGCAATCTCACTGGCTAAATTCCAAATATTGATATTTGGGTTTGTTCAAGTTTTGGGTTTTGAACTTTGTTTGACATTTGAGCTTTGTCATTTGGCATTTTGTCCCGATGAAATCGGCATTTAGGGTTTCCCACTTATACTGTCATTGCGAGCCCTTCGCCCCTTGTCATTCTGAGCCAAAGGCGAAGAATCTTATCTCATTATTCTCTCTCCCCTGGCGGGAGAGAGTTAGAGTGA
>DATBWO010000135.1:0-9361 GCA_036514775.1 Dehalococcoidia bacterium
TACGGCCGGCCAGGGAAGTAGGCAAGGTTGCTTGCCATATTTATATATCTATTCTTGGCGCATGATTTTTCTCGCTTCTGCTTTAACGGCCATTTTCAGACCAATAACCCTAAAGTTGTTAGCCCCAAAAATTGAAGGGGAGCAATAATGCTCCCCTTAGCTTTGTCTTGGTGACGGGGGTTGGATTTGAACCAATGACCTCCGGGGTCATGCCCTTTATCTACTTCACAGTTACTGATTTTGCTAGATTGCGGGGTTTGTCAGGGTCGCATCCTCGGCTGACAGCAAGATAATAAGCCAGGAGTTGAAGAGGAACTACGGCGACCATAGGATAGAGTAACTCGTCGACCTCAGGAAGCTTGATCCAGGAATCATAAATGTTGCTTTCCTTGTCGGAGACACCGATAATATAGGCGCCACGAGATTTAGCCTCTATAGCATTGCTCAGGGTTTCGGAAAATGTATAGTCGGCAGGGCAAATAACAATTACCGGTGTGCCGGGCTCGATGAGAGCTAAGGTGCCATGCTTGAGTTCCCCGGCGGGCATACCTTCGGCATGGATATAAGAAATCTCTTTAAGCTTCAAGGCGCCTTCAGAGGCGATGGCAAAATTAATTCCTCTGGCTATGTAGTAGAAATCGTTCTTTTCTATCAGCTTCTGGCTGAGCTTGATAAGCTCGCTTTTGTTCCAATCCAGAACGCTGGCTATCTCACCGTTCAAGCTGGTAAGCTTAGCTACCGCTTCATCAAAAGCGTTAATCATGGAGAAGGACAGCAAGTAGAATATGGCTAGTTGAGATAGGAAGGATTTGGTAGCGGCTACAGCTATTTCAGCACCACAATTCAAGTAGATGACCTGGTGGCTCAGGTCAGCCAGTATGGAGTTGGGCCTGTTGATGATGGAGATAACATGGGCCCCCGCATCTCTGGCTGCTTTTACTCCCTCGACTACATCAGCAGTCTCGCCGCTCTGGGAAACGGCGATGACAATGGTGTTTTTGTCCACAGAGTCGGCGAAATAACTGAACTCAGAAGCCATAATCACATCACAAAACTTCTTGCCTACTTTGGAAAAGAGGTACCTGCCGACCAGAGCAGCGTAACGGGAGGTGCCACAGGCAGTTATAATTACCTGATTTGCCCTCAGAATATCCAGAGCAATCTTGGTGAATCTCTTTCCGTCCTGACAAGCTGTTTGGCCAAGCACCTGAGCTTGCTCCATTATCTCCTTGAGCATGAAATACTGGTAACCTCCTTTTTGGCTCTCAGCCCAACTGTGGTCGAGTTTCCTGGTTTGCTTAACTAGCTTGTTTCCCTTGGAGTCGAAGAATTGGATTCCTTCTTGTGTCAGCATCACTACCTCATTATCTTCCAGACCCATCACCTGATTAGTATATTGAGAGAAAGCCAGGGCGTCGCTACTAATATAGTAATCATGGGCATCAATGCCCACAATCAGGGGATTATTCCTTCTTGTGCCTATGATTTTGCCCGGGTCAGCAAGGGACATGACCAGAAAGGCATAGGAACCCTCCAGTTTAGGAGCTATATTTAACACAGCCTGTTCCAGGGAACATCCGTTTTTGAGTTCGTCTTCGAGGAGGTGAGGGATGACCTCAGTATCGGTTTCCGAAGTAAACTTGTGTCCCATTTTGGTGAGTTCCTGGCGGAGTTGTTGATTATTTTCAACGATGCCATTGTGAACTACAGCCACCCTGTTATCACAATCGGAATGGGGGTGAGCATTGGATTGAGTGACAGCGCCATGTGTTGCCCAGCGAGTATGCCCAATAGCAACGATGCCAGGAAGGCTTGATAGGTTATGTTTCCGGATGACCTCGTCAATCTTGCCGGCGTCTTTCTTTATTATTAGCCTGCCATCGTATAAAGAAGCTATACCTGCTGAATCATAACCCCGATATTCCAGACGCTTTAAAGCCTCGAGGACAATTGGGACTGCTGGCTTTTTGCCACAATAGCCAATAATACCGCACATTATTAACCTTCCTTATTAATTATATAGCGACTTGGGCCATATTTAACTTTCACGTCTGGTTTTCTAACTTTCTTAGTAGTTCTCTTCTTTTGCCTTCATCAAGTCTTGTTTCGTTGTCCTTTACCTGGTATCGGGGCTCAAGCAAAGCCATCTTATTCGCTCCCAGGTCTTGGCGCAAACATAGTTGGGGTCCCACGAAAGAATAAGGGCCTACTCGAACCCCGGGCATGAGGCTGGCGTTTACTCCAATGCGACAACCCTGCCCCACAATTGCCCCTAGTTTATCATAGCCGGTATCTACCAGACTATCACCGATTTTTATCTGGATCTTCCCTTCGTCGAGTCGGAAGTTAGCCAGCACAGTGCCGGCGCCCAAAGAGCAATCGTCGTCCACTACAGAGTCACCGATATAGTTGGAGTGGAACCAGCAATTATCGCCGATATAGGAGTGCTTTACCTCAGTGGAATAGCCAATAACGGAGTTAGAACCAATGTGGCTGTAGTCTCGCACCAGGGCATTATTGCCAATGATAGAGTTTGCCCCAATATACACAGGACCGCGAATCACAGCATTTTCTAATACCCTAACATTATCGCTCAGGATAACTTTTCCTTCGATATTCACTTTCTCGGAGATGCGGGCTGAAGAGGCAATGTAAGGTTGAGCATTGTCTAAAAAATACTCCATTACTCTGAAGATATGCCAGGGATATTTTATTGGTGCCCAGAAATCGTTGTAGGGAATCACCTTGATCTTGTGTCCTGCCTTTACCATGTTGTCCAGGGCGCATTCATAGACATCGTCCCTGGTGGTTCGTACGGTTTCAATATAGCGTAAAAGCTCTTCCGAGTTATTGTGGCAATGAATCAAGATGTTTACTAAGTTGCTGGGTTCTTCACCGGGATTGGGCTTTTCCACGATGTGTAGCAACTCATTTTGAGCGTTTATCTGCAGGTAGCCTCCCGGGAAGTATTTCTGGACTTGATACCCCAGAATATAGGAGGAAGCAGTGGATTGTTTAGCTTCAGTGAGGATTTTGGTGTACGCTGAGCTTGAGAAGACATCATTAGGATTTATGACCAAAAGCTGCCCGCCCAGGAAGGGCTCAGCGCTTTTCAGAGCATCGGCGATGCCTAGCGGCTTTTTTTGCAGGGCGAAGTCGACTTTTACTCCGGGAATTGTTTTAGTTATTTGCTCTATCTTTTCTATATTGTCCGGGTTCCCAATGATGACAAAATGACTCAAACCCGCCTCGCAGGCTGCTTTTATTTGATGCTCGAGCAATGGCCTTCCGAGGAAATCAAGGAAGAACTTGTCTTCAGCAATGGGAAACATCCTCTTGCCGCGGCCACCGCAGAGAAATACAGCTTTCATTTGTTAGCCTCCACCAGACTTTGAACGAGTGCCTTGCCTTTGCTTATAAGCTCATCGGTCTGTGTCTGCGATATTGATTCTGAGATTACTCGGATGACAGGCTCGGTGCCACTGGCTCTGACAAGCATCCAGGAGTCAGGAAATTCCAGCCTCAGGCCGTCAAGAGTCCCGATTTTAATCGGGATCTTAGAGAGGGTAAAAAGATGAGCCTTTTTCTGTACCTGAGCCATGACTAACTCCTTAAGTTCATTAGGACAAAAAACCTTTGTTTTTTCGAAGAATAGCTTGGGAAGACCTTGGAAAAATTGTCTGATTTCGTCAGCATCACTTAGCTGACTCAACAGGATGAGGGAAGCAAAAATGCTATCGGGATAATAGCCCACCTCGGGGAAGATGTAGACGCCTACCTGCTCCACCCCTAAGGCAGCATCAAGCTCCTGGACTAGGTGAGCTACAGCAACATCACCGACTCTGCCCCTGACTACCTCTACTCCAAGGTCCTTCACTGCCAGGTCGAGAAGTCTGCCAGTTTCTACTGTGGTAGCAATCTTTTTCTTTCCTGTTTTCTTGGCAGCTAATCTTGAGATAAAGGCGATGGGCTCGTTGAAACCGAGAAAACCTTCTTTATCGCAGAAAACAACACGGTCAGCATCGCCATCAAAGCAAACAGCTAAGTCAGCGTTATTTTGTATCAGGAAATCGACTGTGTTCTGGAGAGTATCCTCCTTAGGCTCGGGATTTCTGCCCGGGAAAAGGCCATTGGGTTCATCATTTACAGGTATTACATCAATGCCCATCTGGATAAAGATGTCGCTGGCAAACTTAGAGGCAGCGCCATTGCCAGGATCAACGACTACTTTTAGCTGGTGATTAAATCTTGGTTGGGCAAGCTTGCTTTTAATAAAGGAAAGGTATCTTTGTTTCATATCCCGTGCTTGCTCTAGCGTTCCTCTCTTCCCCTGACGGAACTTCTGTTCAAAATAGACTTTCTCTATCTCTGCCTCTTGAGCCTGGCTATATCCTAGGGAATTCTCGGTGAAGAGCTTGATTCCGTTGAACTCGGGTGGATTGTGGGAAGCCGTGACCATAATGCCAGTAGCGAAGCCCGATTCCCGGGTGAGCAGTGCCAGCGCTGGTGTAGGCAGAATACCCAAGTCAACTACGTTTATGCCACAGGAAAGCAAGCCCGCAATGGTCGCCTCCTTAATTATATCCCTGCTTATTCTGGTGTCAGTAGCGATACAAACTGTGGAGGCGGGAGGTAAGGTAGTGCCTATGGCTAAGGCAACCCGGCGGCAGAAATCAGGCGATAAATCCTGGTTGACTACACCCCGGATGCCACTGGTTCCAAATAATCTCCTCGTGTGCATTTCCTGTCTTGAGCTAAGTAGAAGATAGCACGGAATTAAGTGGCTGGCAACAAGCACACGGTATAATAACATATGTTAAACTATGCTTCCCAATCATAAGCTGCGCTGTTCTGGAAGCATATAATGTCAAGAGAAATAGCTTTAACTCTGTTAGCCACCGTTTTGCCCATTAGTGAATTAAGGGGCGGCATACCGCTAGGGATATTAGAATTTGGCCTGGACCCCTTATTCACCTTCTGTATAGCGGTCATTGCTAACGCCCTGATATTCTTTCCCGTCTTTTTTATCTTGCGTCTCTTTTATGACAAAGTCCTGTTCCGAATCCCGTTGTTCGACAAGTATCTGGATAATTTAAGAAAAAGAGGCAAACCCAAAGTGGATAAATACGGCTTTTGGGGACTAGTTTTGTTTGTGGCTGTGCCATTGCCCTTCACTGGGGCGTATACAGGGACTATTTTGGCTTGGCTACTGGGCATGGATTGGAGGAAAGCTTTTCCGGCCATTGGGCTGGGTGTAATTGTGGCTGGCATTATAGTGCTCTTAATAACTTTGCGGGTAACCAGCGCTTTATGAAAATGAAGTTTTCAGGAGCGGCTAAAATTAAATTCCAATAAGCAATCCAGGAACAATTTTTCTGTGAATGGGCACAACGACTGCACGTCAGGTATAGTAAATAAGAGAAGGCTGAGTATCATCTGGAAAGATACCCAGCCTTCCAGTTATTCTACCACCCCTAATATTAGCTTTAGGCCTTCCCTATTTCCCTATTCTGAACATCTTGGTTCCGCATACGGGGCATGTGCCTTGAGTGGCCGGCCTGCGGTTCTTCATGATTATGCTTCTGGGGTTCCTCATTTCTCTTTTGGCACGGCACTTCATACAGTATGCTTGCATCTGTTCACCTCCCTTTTTGTTAAAGAATAAGCCACCGTTACTCGAATGTCAATAGGTTTTCCCGAAATATTGTAAAAAATCTCGTCGCTTATGCGTATTATACCTAATTCCAACTCTGAGAGGGAGTACATCAAAGGATTGGTGAAAGGCTGGGTCACTTAGATGATTTTAGGCATAAGTTAAATTAGGAGTCGCTGTAGCACTTGGCGTGCCTTTTGACTTGCCCGTGCGCGGTGGCTGATTTGATTTTTCAACTCCAATGGAAGTTCGGCCATGGTCTTGCCTATCTCAGGAAGGGAAAAAATAGGGTCATAGCCAAAACCATTTTCTCCCTTAGCCTCAAGGGCAATCATGCCCTGGCATTCGCCGTAACACACCTTAGTTTGCCCTTTTGGAGTAGCTATAGCGATGACACACTTAAAACGAGCTGTTCGTCTCTCCCAGGGAACTCCTTTAAGTTTGGCTAAGAGAAGGCTCACTTTCTCGGCATCAGTAGCAGTTTCACCAGCAAAGCGAGCTGACTTAACACCGGGCTCCCCGTTAAGGGCATCCACCTCCAGTCCTGAGTCATCGGCAAGAGTGGGGAGCTGGCTTAATTTAGCATAAGTAATGGCTTTTAACCGGGCATTTTGCTCGTAGCTGTTTCCCGACTCGGTGACGACTTTTACTATTCCTTCTTCAAGCAGCGTGGTTATTTGGTAACCAAGACCATCCAGAAGAAAGCGATATTCCCTGATTTTCCCGGGATTGGAGGTAGCTAAGAGAAGCTTCGGCATCTTGTTGTTAGATGTCCTGAAATCTTGATGCCAGCTTCTTTGCCACTTCGGGCATGGTGGTATATTCCATTTCTTCAAGTGGCAGGCGATGTGGTTCAAACGGACCCATTCGGCGCAGGAAATCCGCCATAATGTTTGCTTGATGACGAGCCTCATCAAAGGCCGGGTCATCGAAGAGGTCACGAGGTCCGACAAGCTTGCCATTAGCAAGTTGGAAACCAGCGGCTATCACTCGTGGTGGACCGTCGAAGCGGCAGGGATTGCTTTCTCGGACAGCTACCGGCATTAACGGGCCGTGGTGGGAGCCTCTCATCCAGCCTTCTACTATGTGAGGAGATGCAAAGGGTTCCAGTATTTCACCCACAGCGGGGAATTTTCCCTGGGCACGAATGATGCAAACAGGGTCATCCTTGCCTATATATCTGCCTGCCATGAGAGATAATCTTTGAGTAGAGGAGACAGCAGCGATTTCACCACTCTCCTTATGGTACACCGCTTTAACGGCATAGCGACCTGGTGCGCCGAGAAAAACCAGCATGTCGTAAATCTCCTCAGGAGCGTTAAAACTGATTTTTTTGTGCTCTTTGACGTCGTGGACTTCAAATGTGAAGCCGGAGTGCATGTTGGAGGCAATAACTAGCCCAATGGTGTTGAAAGGGTCAGCGAATATCTTATATAGAGGCAGATTCCAGGCACCCGACGCTGTCTTGTCTGCCATAAATATGACTATGGTTTCAGCCTGGCGCTCAGAAAATTGCATCTCAGCCGTACCAGGGCCCATCCCCTTGACAGTGCCGGAGAAAGCATCAGATAACAGGTCCTGCCCGGCACCATGTAGCTTCAAGCTCTTAGCCACCTTGGTGCATTCCACAAATGTATCCCAGGCTAACTTGTGGATTTTTTCATTATCTTCACCCCCTTGGTGAGTCATTATCAACTGGAGGTCATCGCCACAATTTGTAACGTGACAATCAATGAGCAACCCTTGGCCTTTGGCACGTTCCAGTTTTTCCTTAGCCTTCTGTATTACATCGGGGTGGCTGGAAGAATGTCCGACGTAGCCGCCGATGTCTGCCTTGATAACGCTGAAAGTTAATTCCATTTCACCCCCTTTTGTTGCAGTTTAACAATGGAAAGGGCTCAACGTCAATCAGGGATAAAAATTAGTCCTTCTTCGCTATTACCTAAAGTCTCCACTCTATTCTGGTGATAGAGTAAAGCAGTGTAAGCTGCCATCGCAGCATCACACAGGTCGTGGTCGAACATGTCTAAATATGGCTTAAGACAAGGTAGGATTTCCCCTAGCTTATCTCTGAGGAAGCTCATGCCTTGTTTGGTAGTTTTCCGGGGCACGGTTTTGCCAAAGAGGCGGACTTTGCTAGCGAAGGGGTAGACCTCAATGACTTGACCAGCTTGCTTCGCCTCGCGGCCGATGCTAGTTTTGAGCTCGATGCCACGGTAGATCAAGTCCTTGATAAAAGTCTTCTTGCTAGTGGGGTAACAGGGAATTCCCTGTTGCCTCAGTTCCTGGTCACATTGCCTGTTCTTTCTTGGGAATTTTGGCTGGCAAGGACAGCTTTCTTCAAGACAACATAATCCCAGTGGCAAGCTCAGGGGAGCGTCGATGGCTATTACTTGAGGTGAATAGAAATTCAACAGAGCGATGATATCTCTATTCTCTATTAAGAAACCAAAGTAAACAAGTTGTGATTCACTATCCAATCCTAGACAAGCGCTAGGTTTGGCTTCTGTTGAGGTTAAATCAATGCCAAAAAAAGTAGGATACCTCACATTGCTGTAGAAGACTTTTTCCCTAACCGTTTTAATATCTCTCTAGCTGCCACTATACCGGAGGCTGAAGCTTGGACTAAGCCCCGGCTGACGCCGGCGCCATCGCCAGCAGCAAACATATTACTAATCTCGGTCTCTAGACAAGGGGTCAACTTTAGCCGACTAGAGTAAAATTTGACCTCTATCCCGTAAAGCAAAGTGTATGGAGAAGCGACGCCCGGAGTTAGTTTGTCCATAGCTTGAAGCATTTCCACTATATTCTTGAGATAGCGATAGGGAAGGGCAAAGCTCAAATCTCCGGGGGTTGCCGCTTTTAAGCTTGGTTCGACGGGATTGTTCTGGAGGCGGGCTTGTGTGGAGCGGCGACCATCCATTAAGTCCCCCAATCTCTGCACTAACACACTGCCACTAAGGATATTAGCTAGTCTTGCCAGATACTTACCATAGGCGATAGGTTCATGGAAAGGCTCAGTGAAGGTGGTGCTTACTAAAATGGCAAAGTTAGTATTTTTTGTCTTGGGTTGGGTATAACCAATGCCGTTGACTGTAATCACGGGGTCGGAGCCGCCTGTGGACTCCATAATCACCTCGCCTCCAGGACACATGCAAAATGTTCTAACCCGGTCATTGAAACTTTTGGAATAAAATTCTAGTTTTGATTCATATAACGTTGAAGTTAGTTTCTCCATGGTTGTCATTGGTACTTCGATTCGACAGCCCACATCTACAGGGTTGGAATCAAGACTTAGTTTAAGCCTCTCGGCTTCATTGCATAGCCATTCTGCCCCCTCCCTTCCCGGGGCTAAGATTAAATAGCGACAGCCTAGATTTTCACCATCGCTAGTTTCAATAGCTTTGATCGCACCGTCATCAACTATAATATTACTAATTGTGGTTCTCAGTCTTATATCTAATTTAGGTGACAGATAATTCTGCATAGCCTTCAATGTTTCGTGACAAAGCTCTGTTCCCAGGTGGCGCAGTTTAACAGGGGTTAATGTGAGCCCGGCTGAGGCAGCCTCTCGCTCCAGTTCAGCTGTATTTCCTCCAACTCCATAAACTTTGAGAGGAGCACCAAATTTGAGATAGATAGAATCAACATAATCTATGAGTTCTCGAGCTTGATCAAAACCGACCAGTTCCTTGAGCCGGCCGCCTA
>DATBWO010000136.1:0-2979 GCA_036514775.1 Dehalococcoidia bacterium
TCAGAAGGAGAACTTCTAGGGATGAACTACACTGACTCATCAGACAGTCCTATCGAGTTGTACTTGTTCACAGCGCTTCTGGGAAAAGTCTACATCAGCTCTGACCCGCAGGCAGAACCATATGTTGCTCCATTCCGAAGACTCTCCGCGTCAATAAATCGCTCCCTTCTCTTGGGTGGTGCGCTGGCAATTGTCATCGCTTTGATATTGACTTTTATCCTATCGCGGAGAATGTCGTCACCCATTGGTGTCCTTGCCCAGGCTGCCAGACGATTGGGACGGGGAGACTTATCCCAGAGGGTTAAATTGCAGAGCAAAGGCGAAGTTGGGATGCTGGCTCAAGCCTTTAACTCTATGGCCACCGATCTGGAGCGCGCCGAGCAATTACGGCGAAATCTGATTGCTGATGTTGCTCACGAGCTGAGAACCCCTCTTTCTAATATTCGGGGCTATCTGGAGGCAATTCGCGATCGGGTGATGAAGCCGAATGCCGCTACTATTCGCTCCCTCAACGAAGAGGCAGTTCTACTTTCACGACTGGTTGATGAACTCCAGGAGCTAAGTCTTGCCGAAGCCGGCGAACTGAGGCTGGTTTATCAGGCAGAAGACATCACCAAGTTAATTAGGCAGGCAGTAACTCCCTGGCAGCCCAAGATAGCAGCAAAAGAGATATCACTGTCCCTTGACCTGCCTGATAATCTGCCGCTGGTTAACATTGATTGGCCACGGGTCAACCAGGTGCTGAATAACCTTCTAGAAAATGCGGTGGCTTATACTCGTAAGGGAGGCACTATCAATGTGGCTGCTGTAACACAAGGTGACTGGGTAGAGGTTAGCGTATCGGATACTGGCGAAGGCATTTCTGCCAAAGATTTGCCTTATATTTTCGAGCGCTTCTATAGGGTGGACAAATCCCGTGCCAGAGCCACCGGCGGTAGTGGTCTGGGTCTTACTATTGCCAAGCGGCTGGTGGAAGCTCATGGCGGCAAAATCACAGTCCAGAGCAAGCTGGGGAAAGGAAGCCGTTTTTCATTCACTCTCCCCGTTGCGAAATAGCATTCACTACGTTGCGTGCATAATGCTTAGCTATTGAGTACAGCACTAGTTCTTTCTTTTTACTTGGCGTTCTAGTATTATACGAGTTGCCTGCTAAAAAGTGATTATATTATGAATAAGAAGCTACTGATTGGTTTACTAGCTTTAGGTGTGGCAATGATAGTGGTAGGCTTGGTGATAGTGTTTGTGGGCTTGCCTTAGCTTAATCGCTCTTGAAATTTGTTAGTCTTTTAGCGCTTCAAAGTTCCTAGTCGAACACCAAACGATTACTACCACTGGACAAACATAGGCATGACTACGTGAACATAATTGTCCACGCCTATAGGGCGGATGGTTCCCGGGCTTGAGGGAGTGGTGAGTTCTATAGCGACCTGGGCTTGGGAAAGGATGGATAGAACATCGGAAAGATATTTTACATTGAAAGCTATTTTGGCCTCTTCTCCGTCAGTGAGAGCGTCGATTTCGCTAACATTGCCTCCAACTTCCTCGGCCTGAGCAGAAACAGTGACCTTGCCCGGACTAAGTTCAGTACCCGGGGTGACGACCAGGCGAACTATGCCACTGGCATCGCGAGCGAATATGGAGGACATTTTGGTAACCCGCAGAAACTCTTTAATGTCTACTACAGCTCGCGTGGTATAGCTTTGAGGAATCACCTGGGAATAATTGGGGAAGGAACCTTGGATAAGCTGAGAAACCAGCTCAGCATTCTTGAGGCGGAAGAGGATCTGGCTCTTTTTTTCGTTTACTGTGATTTCTACAGGTTCCTCCTGCTCACCAAGAAGGCGATTCAGTTCATTGAAAGTTCTCGCTGGTATGATAACCGTAGTTTTCCCTTTGACTGGTGAGCTAAGAGTCGTCTTATGGACAGCTAGCCTGAAACCATCGGCAGCGACCAGGTTGAGTTGCTCGCCATCAAACTCAGTGTTAATTCCGGTTAACACCGGGCGGGATTCTTCAGTGGCAGCAGCAAAGACGACCTGTGTAATTCCTTCTCTGAGGCTAGCTGTCTCAATGGTGGTAGTTATGCCATCGTTTATCTGAGGGATGGGTGGGAAATCTGCGGCATCAATGCCGTTGATATGGGCTTGAAAATGGCCGCTCTTAAGCTCCAGGATGCGACTGTTAGCGGGAAGATTGATTTCAATTAAGTCGTTGGGCAAAGAATTAACAAAGTCGATGAGCAAGCGAGCAGGTACAGTTATGTCTCCTTTCTGTTTCACTTTAGCATCAATCCAGCATGTGGTGGCCATTTCCAGGTTGGTGGCTGCCAGTTTGAGACGCGATTGCTCAGCGGATAAAAGGATATTTTGGGTTATAGGTAGAGTGGACCTAGTGGCTACAGCCCTCCCTACGATACTTAGTCCCCAATTTAGGTTTTCTTGACTACAAGATAATTTCATGGAATACCTCCCCCTCTGTGTGTAATGACAGTATACTATCAACAACTGTAATAAATCAATGATTCTGTTTGACATAATACTGGCTTTACTGAAGGCGCATTTAACCTGTCTTTGGTTGTTCACGAGAGACTTACTGTCTTTTTTTATTATCGGCCCTAATATACAATTGCCCTCCAGGAGATGAGAAAGCCTCTTTGTGAGTAAAAGAAAGGACATGGTCTGTCATGAGGTGATGTAATGAATATATCTATCGGCAAGCTAAGAGGGCTGCAACAATTGGCTGATTCCAGGGGCATAATGACCATGTGTGCTATTGACCACAGAGGGGCGCTTAAGCGCGCCCTGAACGAGAAAAACCCGGCTGCGGTGAGTTACCAGGATATAGTTGATTTTAAGCTTGATCTCTGTCAGGCGGTAGCGCCGTTTGCCAGTGCCATATTGCTTGACCCGGAATATGGAGCTGGCCAAGCTATAGCCGCAGGTCTCTTGCCCGGACCTAAGGGGCTTCTGGTCAGCATGG
>DATBWO010000137.1:0-4913 GCA_036514775.1 Dehalococcoidia bacterium
TTTGATGTTGCTATTCGAGAGGGTGCCGGTGCTTACGTATGCGGTGAAGAGTCTGCCTTGATGGAGTCTATTGAGGGGAGGCGGGGGGAACCACGTTATCGACCACCGTTTCCCACCGTAGCCGGGCTGTGGCAAAAGCCAACAATCATCAACAACGTAGAGACACTGATGAATATACCCCAGATTGTACTTAAGGGGGGTGGCTGGTTCTCTAATATTGGAACCGAGCGGAGCAAGGGCACCAAGGTCTTCTCGGTGAGTGGTGACGTGGCTAAACCCGGCGTGTATGAACTGGTGCTGGGGGCCGCTTTGCGAGAACTGGTTGAGGAACTGGCCTTAGCCCCGAATGTCAAGATGATACAAGTAGGTGGAGCCACAGGCAGAATTTTGCCCTATGAGTTAATAGATACTCCCCTCGCCTTTGAAAACGTCCTTGGTGCGGGTGCCGTCACCGTGTTTGATAAGAGTCGGGACGTGATAGACATTGTCTACAGGACTATGGAGTTCCTAGCGGACGAATCCTGCGGTAAATGTACCCCATGCCGGCAAGGGACTGAGGTAATGGTTGAGACGCTCGAGAGATTTTGTCGGGGTAAGGGGTCAAAGAAGGATATCAAGGCTCTGGAGGACCTGTCCGACACTATGATGCTCACTTCCTTGTGTGGGTTAGGGCAAGCAGCCCCATTCCCCATAGTAGATACTTTGAAGTACTTCAGAGATGATTATGAGAAGCGGACTTTAGATAACTAAGGGGAGGGGGAGGGACAGCATGAAGACAATTTCGGCACAGAAACCTTTGGCAGAGGTTATGCATTATCTTGATAGATGGCAGAGTGTGTATATTATCGGTTGTGGCACCTGCGCCACAATGTGTCATACCGGGGGAAGAGCCGAAGTCATTGCGATGAAGGCCGATATTGAAGCCAGCGGTAAGAAGGTTACTGGCTGGATGGTGATACCCACAGCTTGTGATGAACTCACCGGAGATGCCGTGCGGGAAAACACTGAAGATATTGCGGCGGCTGACTGTATCCTAGTGATGGCCTGCTCCTTTGGAGTACAAACGGTTAGCCTACACGAAACTAAACCGGTCTACCCTGGGGTAGATACTCTGTTTCTAGGCATTGAAGAAGAACCTGGTCATTTTGTTGAGGCCTGTGTGCAATGCGGGAGGTGTATTCTAGGCCGGACGGCAGCCGTCTGTCCCCTGGTTAGGTGCGCCAAGAGCCTATTCAATGGGCCCTGCGGTGGGTCGTCGGGTGGCAAGTGCGAGATATCAGAGAATGTTCCCTGCGCCTGGCAGACGATTTACGACCGATTGGCGGAAATGGGACGCCTTGACGAGATGGATGAAATTGAACCAGTTAGAGACTGGGACACCAGCGTTTCCGGTGGACCGCGGGTGGCTGATGTCGATGCCGAATGTGGCGTTATCTCCAGCAATACTGAAGCTGAAGCTAAGTCATCTTGAGTTTATATTCCTTTGGCCATTCGGCAAGAGAGAAAGCGAAAAAGATACCATTATTGCCAGCGGACGCCTAGAAGCGGCCAGGGATGGACTAGGCTAAAACCAGCCACGTGAGCCAGGGACCTGGGGCAACATACCCAAGCCCCTAATCGTCGACCTGACCACCGTTCGCTTCAATCTCCGAGCACGGCGGCCTGCTCCTTGTGGGGCCGCCGGGGACCGGCAAGTCGCACATTGCCCTCAGCCTCACCCTGGCCGCCATCCAGGCCGGCTATATCGCCCTCTATCGCTCCGCCTTCGACCTGGTCCAGGACCTGGTTGAGGCCCAGGCTATCCACGCCCGCAGGGAGCTCATCGGCCGCATCCGCAAGGTGGACCTCCTTGGTCATCGAAGACCTGGGCGTGCGACGCCTGCCGCCCAACGCTGCGGAAGACCTACTTGAGGTGTTCACCGGCCGCTACGAGCAGGGCGCCATCATCCTCACCGCCAACCGCCCCCTGGAGGATTGGGGCCAGGTCCTCGGGGATACGGCTGTCGCCGGCGCTATCCTCGACCGCATTCCTCCACCACACCGAGATCATCCGACTGCAGGGAAGGAGCTACCGCATGTACGACCGCCAGCAGCGAGGTGGGAGCCAGCGCTTACAGGCCTTGACCAAGGAGGCCAGGTGAGCTATTTATGAGGCACCTGCCTCGGTGGCCGCTTTTGACCCGTCCACGGGTGGCCGCTTTTGAGTGTCCGGTGACACGGTGTCGAGTTACTTAGTCAAGGACCATATGTTTTGAGTGACAAGATTCCGCCTGGAGTGGAGACCGAGCGCACACCAGAAGAAGAAACACTGGTAATGCGCCTCAGCGTATTCAACAAGATGCGGTGGGGTGCCATCCTGGGCGTTATCGTCGTCACTCTGATAGCCAGATATGCATTCGACATCGGTTTTCCTACCGTACCGGTATATATTGTCTGCGTTTTCGTGGCCTTATATAACCTCGTGTTGATGCAACAGGTTCGAGGGCTAGAGAAATTGCGTGCCGACTTAGTCATACCGCGTGTTCGACAATATACATATATCCACATCGTGCTTGACATGCTTGCCCTAATCACGCTGCTGCATTTCACCGGAGGGGTTGAGAATCCTTTCGTCTTCTTCTTTGTCTTTCATGTAGTTCTAGCTAGTATCGGGCTTAGTTATCAAGTGGTCTATTTGCTGTCCACAATAGCGATCATGATGGTATCACTGCTATTTGGTCTGGAGGGCGCTGGGATCATACCGCACACTAATCTTGAGGGGTTTGCCCTACCCACCCGATACCAGGAGCCAAGCCGCATTCTGGCGGTGCTCACAGCTCTAGCTATCCTTCTTTATGCTACGACCTATGTGACCACGGCTATTGCTGGTGAACTGAGAAAGAGACAACGGCAGGTGGTGGCATTACGTGAAAGCCTGCTCCAGGAGAAAACCGGGGAACTGGAACGTGCTTCCACCTCAATAGCCAAGCTCGAAGAAGAGAGAGAGAAATTTCTACACTTCATCGGCGTCGCGGCTCATGACTTAAAAGCGCCGCTTACTGCCATCCAGGGCTTTCTTTGGGTCATTTTGGGCGGGTTCGCCGGAGAAATTTCTGAGAAGCAGAAGAACATGCTGGAGCGGAGCAGTCTCCGCATCACTGAGCTTCTGACCCTCATTAGCGATTTGCTGGATATTCCGCGTATTGAGACTGGCCAGATTGTTCAAGAAATGGAAGAGGTCTCACTGGGTGAGATAATTAAGGGTTCTATCGAAGATCAGCGTAGTTTGGCCGAGGCAAAGGGCATAAAGCTAGAGGTTCAGATTCCTGATGGACTCCCCAGGATTAAGGGTTCGGCCTCTCGGCTACAACAGGTATTGACCAATCTGATAAACAACGCCATTAGTTACACCAATGAAGGTACGGTAGCCATCAGGGCAAAAGACCGCGACAAGGACTTACTGGTCGAGGTTATGGATACCGGCATTGGCATTCCTCCTGCGGATATGTCACATCTCTTTGAAGACTTCTTCCGGGCGAGCAATGTGGAAACTAGGGGGACAGGGCTGGGGCTGTCCATAAGCCGGAGGATTGTTGAGGCTCATGGGGGCAGGATATGGGCGGAGAGTCCCTATCCTGAGGCCAACAGGGGAAGCAAGTTTAGTTTCGTAGTGCCCAAGCTGACTGAAACCAAACGGAGACGACGCCGATGAAAGCAGGAACGAATCTGGAGAAGATACTGGAAAGTGGGAAGTTTGCTGTCACCGCCGAGGCAGGCCCTCCCAAGGGCACGAGTGCCGCAGTGGTGCAGAGAAAGGGGGAGATGCTTCGTAACTGCTGCGATGCTGTCAACGTAACCGACAATCAAACGGCTATCGTGCGCATGTCTAGCATGGCTGGATGTGCGCTTCTGAAACAGGTGGGCGTGGAACCGATAATGCAGATGGTCGTCAGAGACCGGAACCGGCTGGCACTTCAAAGTGATGTATTGGGTGCTGTAGCAATAGGTATTGGCAACTTTCTCTGTCTCTCGGGTGACCATCAGAAGTTTGGTAACCATCCCACTGCTAAGGGAGTTTTTGATATTGACTCCATTCAGCTAATTCAGATGCTGAAGGAGATGCGGGATGAGAAGAAATTCCTCTGTGGTGAGGACATATCTGGCGAAGTTCCCCTGTTTATCGGTGCTGCTGCCAATCCCTTCGCTGACCCCTTTGAATTCCGAGTAAGAAGGCTGGCGAAGAAGGTTAAGGCTGGGGCTGACTTTATTCAGACCCAGGCGGTCTATGATGTGTCCAGATTCACCAAATTCATGGAGATGGTCTGCGAGCGGGGCTTGGATAAGCAGGTGCACATTCTGGCTGGTGTCATACCCATCCGGTCCTTAGGTATGGCTCGTTACATGAGAGACTATGTCTCTGGCGTAAGCGTACCTGATGAAATAATCTCCAGGCTGGAAAGAGCAGAGAAGGCCAAGGATGAAGGGGTAAAAATCATTCTGGAGATCATAGAACAGATAAAAGAGATACCCGGAGTGCATGGCATACACATTATGGCGGTGGGTTGGGAGGACATCGTCCCGGAGATCGTAGAGAGGGCTGGACTTATGCCCAGACCCATCCTGTAACCACCCACGTTAATATAGCAAACGTGCCAGAGCTATGTTATAACAGGCAAGGGAGGAACTATGGCGTCCAAAATACTGGTTGTTGATGATGACCCTGATATTCTGGATGCGGTAGCCTTGATTCTTGAATCTCAGGGGTATGAGGTAGTGACTGCCCGTGATGGAATAGAGGGCTTGGCCAATCTTAAAGCCGAACAACCAGACCTGATGATTCTTGACCTGATGATGCCCAGAATGGATGGGTTCGCCGTATGTAAAGAGCTTCAGGACCCAAGGTGGTCAAAGTATAGGGACATACCGATCTTAAT
>DATBWO010000138.1:0-16520 GCA_036514775.1 Dehalococcoidia bacterium
CGATACGAGGTGACGCACTCGCCTTGCCAGCACCTTAATTACATTCAATGCTATCTGCGGATGGGCCCGGAGGACAGCTTCCATGTCCTTCTTCTTTATCCCATAAAGAAGAACGGGTCCCATAGCTCGAGCACTGGCGGGATTTGGACCACCATCAAAGATAGGGACATCATTGAAGGACTCCCCGGGGCGCACGATGCTCAAGATTTGCTCCTTTCCTTCGGCCGAGGTCTTGAACACCTTCATCGCCCCCGAAGCGACAAAAAACAGATTCTCAGCCGATTCACCCTCAAACAAGACCATTTCTGCTCTGTCAGCAGTTTTCTCAAAGACGAGCTTCTTGATTGACTCAAGCTCAGCAAGGCCGAGACCGGAAAAGTATAGAATGCTCTTCAAAAACTCCAACTGCACAGCCATGCTTCATATCCCCATACACATAGTTTTAGTAATGGAGAATTCAGCTAGGTCAAGATAGTCCCTTCCCTGATGTAGCTTCCTTCTTGAACTCTTTTTTCTTACCCATGGGAGTGGGGCTTGGCTGAAGACCCCTCACAGCACCCTGGCTCTCCTGGATGACCACAACAGTTTTGTCTTCGCACAATCTTTATAAAGTTGTTGCGAAACACCAGTTTCAGCTTCCTTCCCAGGGGCATGGGCACTGACATGTTAGTGAAAAACGCTTTTACTGTTGGCATATTACAACCTCCTAAAAATATTCCTTGTTCTTCGACCCCGGGTAACGCTGCGCATTGCTTAGTTTACTGCCCCCATCTATGGTGTTCAACATAACTGCAAATCACCCTGCTTTTATTAATCCTCCAACTTATTTGGCTCCTAAGTTCTGCAAACCGAGATTACCGATTATCTGAAGTACGGCGTCGCTTTGGTTAAGAGTGTAGAAATGGAAAAAACGTACACCATGCTTCACGAGGTCAGCACATTGCTCGGTGGCTACCTCTATACCAACTTTCTGCGCTTTTTCAGCTGCCGAACCTGCCTTTTCAAACCGTCGAATAACCTTGTCCGGAAGTGTAGCGCCACATATTTGACCAAACTTCTTGACCCTATCGATGTTAGTAATCGGCATAATGCCCGGTATGATCGGGATTTTAATACCGGCCTTAGCCGCTCTCTCCAGGAAATTGTAAAAGTAACTGTTATCAAAGAACATCTGAGTTATAGCGAAGTCAGCGCCGGCCTCAATTTTCTGTTTCGTGTAGTACATATCCATTTCGAGGTTTGGCGATTCGATGTGACCTTCCGGGTACACGGCCACTCCGATAGAGAAGCCTGATAAGGGGACAGCGAGTTGCACAAGGTCTCTGGCATAACAGAAGCCGTCCTTGGGTGGGGTGAACCTTTCGGTTCCTTTAGGCGGGTCGCCCCTGAGAGCAAGCACATTTTCAATGCCGAGTTTCAGGTAGTCTTTCAGAATAGCTTTAAGCTCGTCTCTACTCTGGTCGACACATGTCAGATGCGGCATGGGGACCAGGTGAGTCTCCTGCAAAATACGCAGTACGATGTGTCTCGTATTTTTCAAAGTGCCGCCGCCGGCGCCATACGTTACCGAGACAAAGGCAGGATGGAGGTCCTCAAGTCTAGCAATATTCTCAAATAGCTTCTCCTCCGCTGCCTTATCCCTGGGTGGGAAAAACTCAAAGGAAAGACTTTTACCTTGACTCTTTATGAGTTGCCCTATTTTCATAAGCTTAATACCGCTATGATACTGGCTCAAATAGTTTGTCTATTCGTCTTTAGTTAGTATATCAAACATTTCCAATCTTTTGACAGTAGAAAAATAGGCTGCGCATAATTTCACAAAATATGGGCCGTTAGCTCAGATGGTAGAGCACCTGACTTGTAATCAGGCAGCGAGGAGCCTCGAGGCATACTGATTTATGCCATGCTAAGTAAAAAATAAGGCAGCCGAGTTAGTAACCTATGTAGATACTTGTTATCTTCCAAACGTCATTCGTTTTTACTAGCGAAGCCTCGAATGGCAAGCTTGGGTTGCTAGTATAGATAACGCCACCACACACTTCACAAGTGGTGATACCTGCACTAGACTGTCCATTCCAGCTGCCCATAGTCAATCTCTCGTAGCCTGCAAATATATCGTCGTAGTTGCTTTCGATGAACTCGACTAGTTCTTCTTCACTAACCGACTGGGGAGAACAACAAGCATATGCTGCTTCTGTATTATTTGCCGCCCCAGCTTCCATGAATGCCTCAATAACCGGTTTGACCCCCGAAAACATCCCGGAAATCTGCGTCGTAACGATAATCACTATCACTACTACTACGGCGATACCTACCCCTAAGCCGATAATGAGGGGCTTCTTTATACCACCTTTTTGCATATGATTCTTATTTATTGCTCCAACCATTTGCTCCTCCCTTTATTATTGAAAATAGTTCGCGTATGATTCTTATTTACTATGATGGACTACAGTCCCTGGACTGAGCTTGTGACCAAAGAAGTTTTCCGGTACCCACCGATGCACTGGCTTACCGGAATTACGGAATCTGAGATATCCCCTCTTATCCTCATACACTTTTGACTTTTTCATCGCTAAATCTAGCATATGCCATAAGGGTTTCATTAGCAATAGCACTTTGGTACTAAGAAGCAGCACGCGAAGCTAAATCGCCAATAAAAAGGTATCAGGAATTACTTCTTTCCACGCTCAAGGACAAACCTCTTGTATCTTTCAATTAAAATGTCAATAGTAAAAAATCACATCTTTAGTGGAACGTCAAAAGTTTATAAGAAATATGCCATTAATTAGAGGAAATATCTAAACTTACATTAATTGCTTTATCGACTTCTAGCATCTTTGAGTTAGACAGTTTCCCTATTCGAGTTACTAATCGACTTTGATTTATAGTTAGAAGTTGCTCGAGTAAAACCGTACCATCTTCTGGTAGACCACTCTCTTGACCAGAAATTTCTACATGAAAAGGATACGATGCCTTTTGTTTAGATGTTATTGCCGCTATTATAGTTGTGCTAGAACTCCTATTCCCGGCATCGTTCTGAATAATTAAGGCGGGCCTTCGCCCGCCCTGTTCACTACCTCTTGGAGTTCCGAAATCTACCCAATATATCTCACCTCGCCGTACAGGCATTTATCTCTCCCAAATTGGCCATTCCTCCATTGCAACAGGTATAGATTCCTCTGCTAATTTACTGTTTTCAATTGACATTGCTTTGTAACCAACCATAATTTCATCTATTTCAGGCAATTCTATATCTGAAGGAATCTCAATGTTTTTTTCATGCGAAGGTGAATACCAAGGTAAGGTTGCTACGTCAATTAGAAGATATCCTCCAGCGGTCGCAACAGCTGATATTCCTAAAGTCGTAAAATTGGTTCTCTGATATCCTGTTGAAAGTCCCGCAGTGGTAGACCTGATTACCTTTGCAACTGTTCCAATTTCTTTTGCTTCTACATTAACTACTTCCATTAAATCGCCTTCCCATCTTCAGCAGCTATCCAACCTTGAGATAAAGTTCGCACTAGTGCTGGAGTATTCACACCTTGCATTCCGGCAGGTATACCTGGCGCTCTAAAAATCACATTCTCCGTTACAAATATATGCTGAGATAACTTACCATTATATATTGACTCAACAGCAGCTCTCTCATAACGTATCGTTCTGTTTTGTTCAGTACCTAAGTCATGTTCTGCACTAAAAGGTTCTGTTAATTGTAACCAATTTTCATAATCTTTGTATAGGTTCCACATAATCCTATCAGTTTCCGCAGATGGCTTTTTGATATCTATTTTAATTTCATTCTCAGCTTCCAAACGTCCAATCAAATAGTTGTGTGTTGGAAGTTCATGAGTAAGCTGGCTAACAATATGATCTACCTTTACCTCATCGTGTAAATGCATTGACAATAAACGTTTTGCCAAAGAGCTAGTTTGTTCCCTCGCTCTATAAACCGCCCCTAATGCCAAAGGATGCACTTTATCAGCAAGAATCTTTATTACTTCAATCATTGGTTTTTCATTCCCCGGACCAATTTCATTGCGTGCTAAGTCTAGGAATCCAGACATATCCTCAACGCTAACTGGTAGTAATGTAACCATTCCTGGCTGTTGTACACCTGGAGCTTGTGGGTTAAATGGTGATGATACTGACGGGTCAATAGGGCTTAGAAATCCATGTGTACCCATGATAAGATTGTCAGCACCCAATGCGATAAGTGTTCCACAACTCAGAGCACGAAATGGTACTAAAACAGAAATTTTATTACTATATTGCCGGAGAAGACTTACCAAGCCCCAGCCAACTATGGTATCCCCTCCTGGCGTATAAAGAAATAGAGCCAAATCCTCTGTTGGTTTAATGTTTGATAAATGCTCTGATACTAAAGGTAAAATATCAGGAGCAATCCTAGTCTCCATTCCTTGCCTATCTCCCGTTATGATCGTCAGAACCCTTACCTGCAGATTATGCTCAAGTTTTTCAATTAATTCTTTTCTTTCTTTTGCAGCCAATGTCCTCTCCCATTTCTAAACCTTAGAGTAATTATATCACTTTTGTCAGTTCATATTACTTTACTTTTATTTTATTCAGATTTATTTCATATCAGGTAATTATCATTATAGTCCTGTCACTTATATTGTCAATCTAACTTGCTAACATTTTTGCTAACGAACTTTTCACCACAATAAACAACAAGATGGTACTAAACAGCACCACCTGATGCCAATAGACATCCATCATCAGAACTAACCTAAAGGGGACTTTTTATGGTATGCCAAAGTCTGACTTACAATGTTGAGGCATGCCTACAGATATTCCAAGTTCCTTTGATAAAAAATCGCAGAATCTTCCCTGACGAAGTTCTCGAGCTCTTCTTCTTGCCTGAATTGTATTTCGCTGACATATTGGGTCATAAAAATCGTAATTGTACGTCATGATATACTTCGTTGATTGTGTATAATAGGCGCATCTAATATAGTGAATGTCACGACTACGTGCGGGGAACCCATATTTATTTATCATTTTACTTATTATACCCCTGCTAATTTTCCCACATACTATCTTTCTTATGGTCCCCAATTTCAATTGGTCCGTGTACCATGACGTAAATAGGTCTGCACTGCAAGTATTTTCCCATTCGGTAGCTATGTGGTCATTTATTGCTATACCAACATTAATTGATATCCATACTACAACCTCGTATACCAGACCACTCCCTGTCCGATACTCTCTATAGAAATCAGAAATAACGTTTGCATCTATTACGACGCCGTCAGACATATGACTCAGCCTTTCGTAACTGATAGTCCTGCAAGTCTTTTTGCCTCTTGCAGCCTTTCGGGGAAGAATCCTTTAGGCCATTCTTTCGTAAAATATCCGTCTTCACCAATTTCAATCTTAGTTAATTCTTTCTTCTTTCTCTTCCCTGCTGGGTCAACATAGTATACATTCACATCTTTTGCCTTGATATCACCTCTTGCCACGTAGCTCTGTAACCTCAGCATTAAGTGTTCACTATGAGTTTCAATGATAAGCTGAACCCCTTTTTTGTATAATACTTTGAAAACACTGCCTAGCTCTGCCTGTGCTTTGGGATGTAAGTGTATTTCTGGCTCCTGAACTATAAAAACACCGCTCTCTCTAACATTGAAACCAGCAATCAGAACTGGTAATATTTGGCTGCACCCGAAGCCAATGTCTGTCAGATTCTCCTCTTCCCCCGTGTAGAAATTTTTAACAATCACTTCAAAGTACCTATCAGTCATTGGCACTGTATATATGCCTTTCGCTATCTGAGCTTCCTTCAACCAATCTGATACTAGCTCCATCAGTTTCCTCTTCTCTTTGCCTTTTCTCTTTTCATCTTGCATCATTATCTCTAACGCCCTTTCTCCATGTTTCCCAACATTAGAAGGGCTCTCTCCTGTTAATGAGTATAATCTCTGCGGATTAGAACGGAAGGGACCGATGAATTCAACTTTATTTATTTGTTGTCTCAAGGCTGTAGCAAATTCTCGAATAGTTCTTAATCTTTCATATGCAGCATGACGTGGACTCACTAACCCGCCCAACAAAACTGAAGGTATCAGACTCCTCACATAAATCATTTGGTCCAATTTGTCTATTGATAAATCTTCAAACCCCTTCATTAAATCAATTACGTGACGTCCTCTCTGATTTCTCCTTGTTCTTATTAGCAGGTTTTCCTCTGGTATGCTAACTTCAGCGGCTAGTAACCGCACTTCGTGTCTGTGCTTCCTGTATCCTATCTGAATTTCAAGATAACCTTTGCGTGTTTCTTCCGTAATCTTAAGAAGCCTCCCTCCATGCCTAGACTGAACATATGACCTTCGTGGAATTATCAGTTCAGCTTCTATTCCTATCGTAATTTGCTTGGATTCATCATTTCCATTGACCATATCAAAGTAACTTCCAAAATCTTCAAACCTACCAGAGAGCAATATATCTACGTCAATATCTTCGCTCTGGACTGTCTGGCAAACAAGATTCAAAGCACTCAATAATGATGATTTACCTGCATTATTAGGCCCAAAGAATAGATTTATCTTGTTTAACTCTACCGATGCCTCTTTAAATGCTCTAAAGTTTTTCAAAGATAATTTAGTAAACACTCAATCATCTCCCATTTTGAAATTCCATATTTCCACTAGTCTTCTATATGCTCCAATTACTTATTCCTCATATGATTACATTATATATCCCCTTTAATATTTTGCAACTAATTTTGCCAATGAACTTTTCACCACCATAAAAACCGGCATAAATCACAGCTAACCAGCCCTTTTTGTGAAGGAAGGGAAAGAGCACTAGATTTTTTGCTGGAAAGGGCATAATGTTAAAATTAGTTATATGCCAGCGAATCTACCGCCACAGTATTTTGAGGCTGAGAAGAGATACAGGTCAGCCAGGGAGCCAGAGGAAAAAATTGCGGCTCTCGAAGCCATGCTCGCCATTATGCCCCACCATAAAGGCACGGATAGGCTCCGTGCTGTGCTAACACAGAAGATTGCCAAGTTTTCCCAGGAGGCAGAAAAAAAGTACGCCACAGCCAAGAGAGCAGGCTTCTATATTCAGACGGAGGGCGCCGGACAGGTAATGTTAGTCGGGCCGGCCAATACCGGAAAATCACAGCTACTGGGAGCGCTAACCGAGGCTATCCCTGAGATAGCCGAATATCCTTTCACGACTAAAACCCCGATTCCGGGGATGATGAAGTTCGAAGATGTCCAGATACAACTGGTGGATACGCCGCCCATCGGATACAAAGAAGTGAAGATACTGCTATCAAATGTCCTGAGAAACGCCGACCTCATTGCTATCGTAATAGATTTATCCCGGGAGCCGATAAGCCAGGTAGAAGCAACCCTGCAAGGGCTAAGTGAAGCCAGAATAGAGCCCTTAACAGACGATGGTACACAAGTAACTCCGGGAAGTTATCCCAGGAAGATGTTAATCGTGGGAAACAAGAATGAGCTGGCAGGTTCCAACGAGAATTGGGAGCGCTTGCGTTCGAAATACGCCAATCTGTTCCCCCTGGTTTCCATTTCAGCCAGGGAAGGCAGCAGCCTGGAGGAGTTCAAAAGAGCAGTTTATCAAGCCCTGAATATCATCCGGGTTTATACCAAGACCCCCGGCAGCAAGGCCGACCTGAGTGACCCCATGATACTGGAGAAGGGCAGCACACTGGAAGAAGCTGCTGAGAGCCTCCATAAGGACTTCTATCAAAATTTGAAATATGCTGTCGTTTGGGGCTCAGGAAAGTATGACGGACAGAGGGTTAGCAAGGAACATGTCCTTCAAGATGGCGACATAGTCGAGTTCCATATCTAGACTTACGCAGTTATTTTCTGGCTCTATAAGACGGTGGATTCAGGACAGGCTATTGACTTTTTGACACTTTGTTAATCATAATAGAGGTTGTAGCTTCAAATTAACCAAAGGAGGTACAGGACTATCATGAAAGTAACTGGATTATGGATGGGGATAATAGCGATTATTCTTGGAATACTGGTTCTGGCTATCCCCGACGCAATACGCTGGATCCTGGGAATCGGCCTTATAGTGGTCGGTTTGCTAGCTATCCTGAGAAAGTAGCGCTACGCATATAGACATTACTGGGGTTGACCACTTTACTTCCACCAGTTGCAATTTTTGAAGCGCCTTATTATACTTAAATCAGTGGTTATCAGTGTAGGTTACCGCGTCTCTGTGAAAGCTCTTCCAAGCTCATTCGCGAACGTTGGATGACCGAGACTCGAGCCAAGTATTATAAGAAAGGAGGTCATTCAATGGGATTTGCAGACAAAACGCTACAATGTTCCGACTGTGGCGCCAAGTTCACCTTTACTGCCGAGGAACAAGAGTTCTATGCTAGTAAGGGATATACTAACGAGCCCAAGCGTTGTCCGGCTTGCCGTGAAGCAAAGAAAGCCCAGTACAATAGCTCCAGAGGTCCCAGAACTAGCCGCCAAATGTATCCCGCAGTATGTAATGGATGTGGCAAAGACTGTGAAGTGCCCTTTGAGCCCCGAGAGGGCAGGCCAGTATATTGTAGTGAGTGCTACAGCAAGATGAAGTCGGGCGGTCAGAAATAATTCAATGTAGCTGGATCCCAAGGGGGCTGGAACCAAACCCAGCCCCCGAAGGTTTAGAAGCAGAGGTATTCAGTGTGTTTTAAAAAGTCTGGCTGCACGAAGGGCAAGGTTATAAAAATCGAAAGGAGGTTAGCATTATGAATATATATGTAGGCAATTTATCTCGCGAGGTTACCGAGGATGAATTGCGCAAGGCATTTGAGGCTTTTGGGCAAGTCACATCGGTAAACATCATCAAGGATAGATACAGCGGCGAATCTAGAGGTTTTGCGTTTGTTGAGATGGCAACGAAAACTGAGGCCCAGGCTGCAATCACCGGGCTTAATGGAACATCACTGGGGGAGCGGACGCTCAGCGTTAGTGAGGCACGCCCTCGCGCCGAAGGTGGCGGTGGCAGGAGACCCTTTGGCGGAGGTGGTGGTGGTGGTGGGTTTGGTGGACGAGGTGGTGGTAGACAGCGCAGATACTAAGATACCATCATCTTACGGATTGCGGTCTCTATAATAGTGACCTGAAGTTCCAGGCGAAGGAAGGGAAATTCGGTTTTCTCTGGTATCCCCTCCTTCGTCCACAACTCGAGGGTACCACGGCGTTGTCCGGTGTCAGCCCAGTCTCTTCCCCCTCCCAGAAAGTTTTTTGAACAGGTGGGGCTTGCCTTGACACTTTCAGGATAATATGCTATGACTTATCGGAAAAAATTCGAGTGCAGAGGAGGTTATATTGGAGAAAGAAACAACAGCCGAAATCACAGCCAAAGGTCGCTCGACAGGACAGGTCAGGTGTATGAACTGCATGAACAGGATTACACCACCACCGGGCTCAAAACAATATAAGTGCCCTCATTGTGGCTTTGAATGGCGCATAACCTGGCTATGGCCAGATTTTCCCAGGATAAGGGGACCGGTTTGGGATGTGAACAGGCGATTGACGGTAGAAGCCATAGCTAAAAGTAAAACCGAACCGAGAAAGAGGAACAAGTAAACATGGCTCTAAATAGAAAGATAGCTTATATTAATCTGACTACAGGTGAAATCGAGACAAAGCCTATTCCCATCGAGGTGCGAAAGAAGTTCCTCGGTGGTAGAGGGCTGGATATGTATTTGATGTACAACCATATAAAGCCGGGGATTGACCCCCTGGGACCGGACAATGTGGCCTGTGTTAGCGCCGGGATTCTGGTCGGTACCTTGGCCTCTGCCTCTGCTCGAACCCATGTTGGCGGCAAGTCGCCGCTTACCGGCTTCGTGGGCAGTACCAACATGGGCGGTTTCTTTGCTCCGGAGATGAGATTTGCCGGCTTCGACCATCTGGTCATAAAGGGGAAGGCCGAAAAACCCGTATATCTGTGGATTCACAATGGTCAAATTGAAATAAGGGATGCCGCAAACATCTGGGGAAAGGATATCAGTGAAACCCGACAAACTATTCGGGAAGAACTGGGCGATAGAGATATAAAAGTATTAACCATTGGCATAGCCGGTGAAAATCTGGTGAGGTTTGCCAATGTTATGACTGGACTTAAAAATGCCGGCGGCAGGACAGGAATGGGTGCGCTCCTCGGTTCCAAGAACCTCAAGGCAATAGCAGTGAGAGGCACCATGGATATAAAAATAGCGCACCCCGCTGAAGCCCTGGAATATAACAGGCATATAATTGACATGGTAGTCTCTGCCAAGGTATCCAAGACACAGGGCAGATTAGGCACACCATTTATCTGGGGGGCAACTAATTCCTGGGGCGGAATCAGGACCAGAAACTTCCAGGCTAATCAATTTGAGTACTGTGATGCTACTGAGCCGGAAGCGATTGATGAATATGCCATCGGCTATGCCAGTTGTTTTGGCTGCCAGGTTCACTGCCGAGCCAAATATATTGTTCCATCCGGTGAATATGCTGGTATTTATGATGAGGGGCCTGAGTATACAGTGCAGGGTGCCTTAACCGCAGAGACAGGGTGTTCCGATATCGTTGCCCTGTTGTCAGGTAGTCACCTGTTAAATTCGTATGGGATAGACTGTCTGGAGGCAGGCAGCATGATTGCCTGGGCAATGGAACTGTATGAAGCAGGAATCCTTACTGATAAGGATACCGGCGGCCTAGAACTAAGGTTCGGTAATGCTGAAGCACTTAACGAGATGATACACCGTATTGCCCATAGGAAAGGACTGGGTGATATCCTGGCTGAAGGACCGCTGCGAGCCGCCAAGAAAATAGGCAAGGATTCTATCAAATATTTAATCCATGTGAAAGGAATGAGTAACCTGCACTCAGATGAGAGAGCAACACCAGCCCTGGCTCTTAATGTCGCTGTGTCCTCCAGGGGTTCTGACCACCTCAGGGGCCGACCAGCAATTGACCTTTACGGGTTGCCAGAACCAGTGTTGAGAAGGATATACAGTCAGCCGGTTCCCTATGATGGGCCACTAACCTCACACTGGAAAGACTATGAGGGGAAACCCTGGATGGTAAGATGGCAAGAGACGTGCTATGAGGCAGTGGACTGTCTCGGTATATGTAAGTATCACACCATATTCCTGGGACCGAACTTCCCCAACTTTGATGAGTGGTCTAAACTACTCTACTACAACACAGGCCTGGAGTTATCCCCGCTGGATATCTGGAACGTTGGTGACAGGTGCTATAACATAGAAAGGCTGTTCAACATCAGGGAGGGGCTAACCCGAAAGCATGACTGGTTGGCTGACCGATACTATGACGAGCCAACTACACGCGGTGTACCTGCCGCTTGTGGCAGGACGATAGATAGAGAAAAGTTCACCAAGATGATAGATGAATACTACGAGCATCATGGCTGGGATGAGAATGGAGTTCCCCGCCCGGAGACCCTGAAGAAACTGGGTATAGACGAAGAGCCATCTCATATGCTCTAGCATCGGCAACATGCTGTAAGGAGGACTATTTCATGGCAAAGGTTCTAGTGATAGATTATGAGAAATGCACCGGCTGCCGAATATGTGAGCAGGTTTGTACTGTGAAACACGCAGGTGTAGTGAATCCAGCCCGAAGCCGGATAAAGATAATCAAGTGGGAGCAAGAGGGACGATATGTCCCCATGGCCTGTCAACAATGTGAATCGGCTCCCTGCCAGGCTATATGCCCGGTAAAGGCTATTTCGCGCGACGAGAGCCTAAATAGAGTAATGGTGGATTACGATATATGTATTGGCTGCCGGATGTGTGTTGCTATCTGTCCTTTCGGTGCCATGTCATTTGACCCCATAGCTCAAAAGGTAATAAAGTGCGACTTCTGTGATGGCGACCCCCTCTGTGCCAAATTCTGTGAAGTAAATGCCGTACAATATGCGGACGCCACTGAGCAGAGTTTGGAGAAGCAGGTAGCAATTGCAGACAAATTCTCAGGGACACTGCGGAAAGTTGCCGCAGCTATAGCCTCCGTATAGTGCGACCCGCGCAGAAGAAACACCACCTGCGTAAGTATTACGTCAAAGGCAGGCTTGCTCTTCCAGTGGCAAGTTAGGGCCGCTCAAGGAAGCCTTCTATTCATCGAAACTTGAGCATTGGAGCAAAGGGGCGAAAGTGATTCATCCAGCACTCAAGGAGTCGAGTGCTGGATGAAAGATAAGGGAAGCCGTGAGCGTTAAGATAAACATCCATCCCTTCTTATTTCAGCATACCAATAACCAGGACACGGTTGAAGTGAACGGGAGCACTGTTGGTCAGTGTCTTGAGCAGTTAGTTGCCCGTTTTCCTGAGCTTAAACCATGGCTGTTTGAAAAGAATGGTAAGTTAAATAGACTCGTTGAAATCTACGTTAACATGCGAAGCTCCTACCCGGAGGAACTGGCTAAGCCAGTTAAGGACGGAGATGAGCTTCACATAATAATCATAATCTCTGGAGGGTGAGGCAGGAGCACTCTCCGTCCGGTACTCAGCCTATTTCTTAACAGGCTCAAAGGCAAAAAACACCCGCTCGGCCCTTATGGTTTCTTTTTTGAGTTCTATCGGGTGGGCGGGAACATCAAATACCGCAAGCTGAACTTCGTCACCTTCTTTGAGAGTTTCTGGGGGGCAGTTTACCATCCGACTGAGTACGTGTCTGACCGGACTATCTTTACCGAGGTCAATCCAGGCATCAATTAAAGGCGGCTCGTAGCATATGGGGACTCCTCCCCATTTCTCTACGACAACCACCGCCTTGCCTTTCTTGGGCAACTCAATCCATTCCAGCTCATCAGAGTAACATTCCGGGCAGATCACGCGAGGCGGATATGCCACCCGCCCACACTTCTTACATTTCGTTGTTGTAAACTTACCTTCTCGAAGGTTTTCGTAGAATTTGTATATCCGGTTAAACTCCTTAGCCTCGATTGGCCACATGTCCAGTGTCGGAGAATATCTTCCTTCCAAGAAAGGAATCCATGCTGTTGCCATCCTTCGCCTCCTTTATTTTCTGGGCTCTCTGCCGTAGATAACAATCGTGTGCTCTACACAGGAACCGCTCAAATTGTGTGTAAGACCAATCGCTGCTTTATTGACCTGGTTTACGGCTCTGCCCTGAAGTTGCCTTACTATCTCTAGACCCTGGCGAATCCCGGTTGCCCCGAAGGGATGCCCGCAGGAAAGAAGACCGCCATCAGTATTAGTCGGGATGGCGCCCCCGAGCTTGGTCTGCCCTGAATCTACAAAAGGTCCACCTTCGCCCTTTTTGCAGAATCCTAGCTCTTCTACCTCGATAATCTCGGAAATGCTAAAACAATCATGTACCTGGGCAACATCGACCTCATCCGCGCTAATTTTTGCGCTGGCATAGGCTTTTTTAGCTGCCAGCTTCAAATGTGGCCAATCTCCCAAATGCTTTCCGGGCCAGTTAGCACTGACGCTGTGAAGCGACGCCTGCGCCCCTCCACGGATATAAACGAGCGGCCTGTCGCTGAGCCCCTTTGCCTTCTCCTCAGAGGCGATAATCACTGCCGCAGAACCATCCGTCAACGGACAACAATCATATAATCCCAGAGGAGCGGCTATCTCAGTGGCATTGAGGACATCGTCCATCGCCAGCTTCCTTTGAAAGTGCCCCTTGGGATTAGTATAACCGTAATCATAATTTATTACGGAAACTATCCCTAAGTGCTCCCTTGTTGTCCCGTAATGTTTCATGTGTTCTTTGGCAATCATCGCAAACCATAGTGGCGGAGGCCCAATACCCTGCGGCGCATCCCAGTCGTGGTCTATAGCAGCAATCTCATCATATTGCACCTGCCACCTCTCCGGAGTGTAAAGTTTTTCACAGCCTACCACCATCACTACATCAGCCATTGCGCTCTCTACGAGTCCCTTGGCTAGAAGAATTCCTGTGCTGCCACCGGCACAAAGGACATCTACCCTGGCGCAGATAGAAGTCGGTTTTAACCCCAGTCTCTCAGCCACGACAGGAGCTGTATTGGCCTGGACAGAACGCCTTCCCACAAAAGTGGAGGAAAAAAGCAAACCGTCAATACCCGTTGGCTTAAGTCCCGGTATATCATCCAGACATTCCTTGGCCGCTTCCTGAACCATGTCTATATAGCTTGCCTCCCTGACACCCCATTTGCACATACCGCCTCCAACTATACAAGCTTTCCGTCCAGCCATTCTTGACCTCCTATATCAAAGACTATTTACTGTTAATTACGAGAGCAATCCCAAGGTTATCACTTTTGCTGGCTGTAGTCATAGAAGCCCTTGCCTGTCTTCACACCTAATTCACCAGCCTCAACCTTCCTTCTCCATGTCGGACAAGGCCTATAACACTCTCCGAGCTCATCTCGCATATAATCCAGGGAGTGCAATGCGACCGGTATCCCATTGACTATATCCTGTGACTTGAATGGCCCCATGGCATGCCCCAGTCCTAACTGGCACCCCTTATCAATGTCCTCAGCACTGGCTACCCCTTCTTCAAGCAACTTAACTGCCTCATTACAAAACACGAGAAACAATCTGGACACAACGAAACCAGGGACATCTTTATTGACAATAATCGTCTCCTTGCCCATCTTGGCTGACATATCCTTAATGACCTGACAGGTCTCGTCCGAAGTCTTGACCCCACGAATTATCTCAACCAACTTCATTACCGCTACCGGGTTGAAAAAGTGCATCCCTATCACCTTGTCCTGGCGCCGCGTTAGCGACCCTATGGCAGTAATACTCAGTGCCGAGGTATTAGAAGCGAGTATTGTTTCCGGAGCACACGCTTCATCCAACTGCTTAAACATCTGCTGCTTTAGCTCCATCACCTCCGGAATACTTTCAATCACCACCTGAACTCCTTTTACCGCTCGTTTAAGGTCAGTAGTACCCTCAATACGATGAAACACTTTGTCGGCTTCTTCCTGGGTCATTTTGCCCTTGTCAACAAAATACTTCTTTAAATTGCCTTTAATGGTGTTCATGCCATTTTGGACAAACCTGTCTTCAATATCCGTCATGGACACTTCATAACCGTTATTAGCCACGAGCTGAGCGAGCTGACTACCCATGACGCCGGCGCCCACAATACAGACCTTTCTGACTTCCATTTTGTTCCTCCCTTTTAATACTTTCTGCAATAAGAAATTGGTGACATGTCAAAGGGCTGACATTCCTCTGGAATTTCCTCTAACGGGCACGTACATTCAAAGTGTATATAGTAACTTGTCTTCGCAAGCATGTCAATGCTCGTATGGGCATGTTACGAGAAGTCGGATAAACTGGATTCAGAAGCCCATAGCACATTGTCGGGTACCAACATTTCCATTCGGGAGCCCCTTATCTGGGGTGGTGCCGGGGCACCCCTGACTTCACCGGGACTATGGGAAACCCCAGTTTTTCGGCCACATCGTCCCGGCGGCACTGCGGACAGAGTTCGATGAATTCACCGCCGAGGCCCTTCCCGTCCAGTACTTCCTTCAGTCGCTCCACGGTCGGTAACGGTAGATAGTAGCGTCCGCAGCGCGGGCAAACTACAGAACTCTTGGTGATACCCTCTTTGATGGCGAGTTGCCTGATATCTTCAACAAATTCGGCATACTTGACACCGGCTGGACATAGCTTGGCACAGGTATCACATTCCAGGCAAAACCAGATATTCGAGTCCTTTAAGATATCTAGCCCCAGCAGCGCCTTTTTGATGATGCCCCGGGCAGAGAACAGGAAAGAGAACCGGTCATAGAACGCGGCCATGGGGCAACTGGCGACGCACTTTCCGCACTCAACACAGAGTGATAGTTTCTTTTCATCGATGATTTTGGCCAGCGGGTCTTTCCCGCCAACAATTTTTTTCTTTTGTTTCATCAGTCGCTGGGCATCTCCTCTAATTGTTTAAGGGTAAAAACAGGACCATCCAGGCAGACGTACTTGCTGCCGATGTTACAGCGTCCACACTTACCGATGCCGCACTTCATCCTTCTCTCCAGAGTGGTGATTATGTGCTCGCTGGAGAATCCCAATCCGTGCAGAGCCTCAATAACAAATTTAATCATTATGGGCGGCCCGCAGGTAATACCGATAGTATTCTCCGGCGAAGGGTGGATTTCCTTCAGGAATGTCGGCACCAACCCCACATTCCCCTTCCAGTTCTCATCACCACGGTCAACGGTGAGATGTAGTCTGGTATTGTCCACCGCCTGCCATTCTTTATATTCGCTGGTGAAGACGAGGTCCTGCGGGCTCCTGGCACCATAGATGATATCAATCTTGCCGTACTCGGCCCGGTTGTCGAAGACGTTGAGGATGACCGAGCGCAGCGGCGCCAACCCAATGCCACCCCCGATGATGAGCAAGTTCCGCCCCTCCATCTCTTCAAGGGGGAAGAAATTCCCGAAGGGGCCGCGAATACCTATTTTATCCATGGGCCTAAGTTCATGGAGAGCAGTGGTCAGCCCCCCAACCCTCCTGATGCTGAACT
>DATBWO010000139.1:0-2673 GCA_036514775.1 Dehalococcoidia bacterium
CGCTTTCGTCGGACCATCCACGAATCACCGACACGCTATCGGTAATGAACTTCAGATCCTTACCGGGGATCGCCGTTGAGCCGTAATTTTCCCGAGCGACCGCGAGACAATGCAAGAGAACATTACCGCTGTTCTCTACAGTCTCGAATGCGCTCGCCATTTCCTTTGCGATAGCCTGCCGGCCATCTGATTGCTTCGCCATGATAGTTACTCCCTAGTGTGTTGAGTTACACAGATGTGTAACCGGATGTGTTGCTCTCATATATAGGCTGGTAGGACCGGCAGATGCGGGCGCGACGGGCCGGGGGGCACACCCGGGCATCAGGCCAAGGGGGTGGGGTGCCGCCCGGCGTCTTAGGGGGTCGATAAATATGAATTGCAAACTGGGATTTATGTGTGTTAGAGTCACACTATGAAAACTCTCTCATTAATGTTCGACACCGAGGCACTAAACGACTACGGCATGTCGGCACTAATAGAAGAAGCCTGCGCGCTCGCTTACGGCCCCCCACCCCGAGACGGTTTTATGATGGAGAATGATTTGTATAGCTCGAATATGTTGTTTCATGTTCGCGGCAACGAAGCATACGAATATTTTTACGGTGTGCGTAGTTTCCTCTCGCGGCTGGCTGCTGGTGACTCACCAGATTATCTAGCCGCCGGATTTATTATAAAACGCAACTCTATGGAGTCAAAAATGACTAGGAGACAAAAATGAGCGAAGGCGTATTTCATCGACTGACTTGTGACCGTTGCGGCGATAAACTGGAGCGGGAGGAGTCCGGGTATTCACAAATAAGAGAGCCTTCGGAACGGGCAGGCTGGACATCAATCAGCATAAAAACGAACAAAGAAAAGGGTGTAGCTGTAGGGAAGCAAATCGACCTTTGCCCCATCTGCTCTGAATTTCTTGAGATCTTTTTCCCTGATAAAGGAACGCCGCTTCTGGATCCTAGTATGATTTATGGCCAGATGGATATAGAAGCGGCAATAAGATACCAGCGGGAGCATTTAGCTAAAACCAGCGGTGCAGTTGGTATGGCGCCGGTTATTGGTGGAATGGGTCAGGCTGTCGGTGGAATAGGCCCCGGTGCTGTTTGGTCTTCGGGCGATGGTTCTACCGGCCAGAAATAATGGTAATATCAGGCCAGAAGTGAATAACCATGCCGGTTAAGAAGTAAT
Organism: Dehalococcoidia bacterium; assembly: GCA_036514775.1. GTDB lineage: Bacteria > Chloroflexota > Dehalococcoidia > GIF9 > AB-539-J10 > RBG-13-51-36. Next base: position 1,183 of record DATBWO010000139.1, read on the forward strand.
TTTATGGCCGAGCCTGTGTATACCATCCACATTAGGATTGACCTTGTCCGTGAGAGTTCGGGTTATGTTTTTACGGCAGATACATTAGTGGAAACAGCAATAGATGAGGTTGACTACGAAGTGCTTACCAGCGCAATTCATTCCGTGGCAGACGAAATTGGGATGGGTGTCAAAGAAAGCGCCACAGTGCCAGTAGGAGGATATGGTGAGGCGTGATTTTGAAACTTCGCCGCCGCTATTTGCTAATCCCGATGTTGATCCTAAAAGTCGGGAGTTATATCCTGCGGTCCTGCTTGCCCTCGGGCCGATACCCAACGATGGATGGGGCTTTCATATGGGTGACGTAGAGTACCTAAACATCTATAGCGCCGACATGTACAATAAATATATCGACGTTATGGGGTTTTTTCGGGGTATAGGAGACTTCGACCTTGATGAGGTTAAAATTAAGGCAGAAGGGTTCTTATGGTGGTATTGGGAAAAACGCAACGAGTTCATAAAGGAGAGTTGTCGTGCCTAAAGCACTTGAAGAGAAACTTAAAAGACAGGCCGAGAAGAAGGGTTTTGGTAAGGCGCGCACTGGCGCGTATGTGTATGGAAATGAAACCATGCAAAAATACATGAAGAAGAAGCATAAAAAATGAGCACGCGGCAAATTACAACGCTATTTGCCAGACTTCCTTATACGGAAATGTGCAATCTGGCTTCGGCTATCGCCATCAAGTTTCCGGGTATTGAAATAGACCACATGGCCAAGGCGCTGGTTGAACTTGCGGACCAGAAGGCCCTTACCGAACTGGAAGAGATGGAACAGGGGCTACTGAAGAAAGTCTTCAATCGCAAACGAACAATTACAGTACAACAACACGGCATCGGGTTGTTTGTTATTTCCTGCCCGACGTTACATAATTGTTCGGTGTCTACCACAGATATCCGTAAAGGGCTCTCAGAATTGCTGGATCAGCTTGTAGCTTTAGAAACGATTCGTCACTGATATGCCGCGCCCCAGTCTCAACGGCAAACGCTGCCACGTTATTCTTACGGCCCTACAGGTGCGCCGGATGGAGGCTATTTCTAAGCGGAACGGCTTGCAGTTTTCAGAATTGGTAAGACGAGCAGTGGATGAGTATTGTGACCACAGGGAGGATTTATGCCGAACTTTGAGCAATGTGAAAGACTCGACGAAGTAGATCTGGATTGGTTGAAAGACGCCGTTGACAGGGCGTGCGCTGTTGCGTATGACCATAGGCACGAAATAGCGTCGGCGGTGAATTGGGCTGATCTCGGGTGTATATCCGTCGAAGTGTACATGACGGACTCCGGCGAGAAAGGTTATCGGGCGTATATATCCGAGGCGTCACCTGAGTGCGATGCATTTAAGAAGTTCATCAATGAGTTTCTGGTGGGGCTGGATATAGCAGCCGACAATGTTGAAATTATTACGGAGTGGTGATGGAAAACAGATACTACGCAATAGTTCTGGTCCCCAGA
>DATBWO010000140.1:0-4297 GCA_036514775.1 Dehalococcoidia bacterium
GGACTAAAACAAGCTGGACACGATGCCGTCCATGTACGAGATTATCGAATGCAATCTGCCTCTGACATGGAGGTGTTTAAGCTTGCTAGTGACCAAGCGCGCATTTTGATTTCGGCAGATACTGACTTTGGTACGCTATTAGCTTTGTGGCGTGACAAGAAGCCTTCGGTCATCTTGGTACGACATCCCCAGAAGTCTCCTCAATCACAGTTAGCTCTTCTGCTTGCAAACCTGGCAACTATTGAGGAAGCCCTGGAGCAGGGTAGTATTGTAGTACTAGAGGCCACTCGCATCCGCGTACGACCGTTGCCAATCGGCGGGGATGTCAGCGATATTGAATGAAACTCATAGTTGGTTTAGGAAATCCCGGCAAGACTTATGCCCGTAATCGCCATAATGCTGGCTTCCACTGCCTGAATTACTTCGCCAGGCTTCACTCCATCCGCTTTGACCACAGGCAATGCCGGGCTAGAGTAGGCGTCGCTGAAGTAAGGGGCGAGAAGTTGCTGCTGGCTAAGCCCGGGACATTCGTGAATCTCAGTGGCAACTCCGTGGCCGGCCTGGTATATAAGCATGACATCCCTTTGAGCGACCTCCTGGTAATATATGATGACCTCGATTTGCCTCTGGGCAAAATTCGCCTGCGGCAGAGTGGAAGTTCGGGAGGACACAAGGGCATGAATTCTATTATTTCCGCCCTGGGCAGCGAGGACTTCCCCCGAATCAGGGTCGGGATTGGGCGGCCTCAGGCGGAGGAGCAATCGTTTAGCGAGGATACTATAGTCAATTATGTGCTCAGCGACTTTTCTCCACAGGAAGAAGCAGTAATTAAGCCTGTAATTGCCAGGGTGGCCGAAACCATTGATTGTTTTCTGACCCAAGGGATAGAGGCAGCCATGAGCAAGTTCAACTAGCCACTTGATGGCATAAATATGTTTGTTATAATACTGAAAAGAAATATTATTCATAGAGTCGCTGATTACATGAATTACTCACTGCAAATAGCGAAGGGCTAATAGTGAGCATTCTCGGTACATAAAGACCAACGCCTATGTCTAAACGTCTGAACATCAACAGTGTCCCGGCTCTAGTCGGCATCGTGGGACCCATTGTGGTGGTTGTCGGGGACCTCGCAGCGTCTTTATCTACTCCCGATTACAGCCCGGTAAGGGATTCAATCAGCAGTCTGGCGTTGAAACCCATAGGCTGGCTACAATCGATTTGTTTTCTGGCTATGGGCTTGTTGCTGGAGATCTTTGTCGCCGGGCTGTATTTCAATATTCGTAGAGCCCGGGGCTTCCACGTCGGTATCGGACTCCTTGCCCTCTGTGGCTTCATGCTGATGTTGATTGCCACTTTTCATATGGACCACCCTGAAGCTCCGGCCATTGATGGAATAATCCACACGATAGCATCTTATGGACTTGGCTTGTTATTCCCCATCGCTGTTTTGTCGCTCGCACCCAGCCTCAAGAGCACCCCGAATTGGAGAAACATTTTTGTCTATACACTCATTGCCGGTGTTATAGCCTTCGCTCTGATACTAGGAGCGCTCTTGTCTGACCAGACAGGCTGGTTTGGTTTATATGAGCGCATTATAGTGGCCAACGCCATAATCTGGGTGGAGGTGGTAGCAATTCATATTTTACGCCTGTTCCTGAGGCGGGAGCCCAAGCCTCAATCCTGACAAATTAATAATGCTAAGCCCTGTCTCGTAAAAGTTAACAATCAGGCGGTTTGTTCGATAATCGCTGATAGCTCTCGTGTTTTTCTCTGCAGCATGAAATCATGCTACAATGCAGTTCACTAAGACTCAAGCTGTGTGCTATTATATATGCTAAGCTACAAAATGATTATCGCTGTTATCGGGAATTCTTCCTTTTCCCCAGAAGAAACTAAGCTGGCGGAAACTGTGGGTGAATTGTTAGCCCAGCGGGGTGCCACCGTAATATGCGGTGGTCTGGGTGGCGTGATGGAAGCTGTTTGTCGCGGAGCTAAGTCGAAAGGCGGCCTGACCGTGGGCATTTTGCCGGGACAAGATTCAAGCATGGCAAACCCCTGGGTAGATATTCCCGTGGTTACTGGCATAGGGGAGGCCCGAAATGTCGCGGTGGTGAAGTCAGCCCAGGCGGTGATTGCCATCGGCGGAAGCTATGGAACGCTAAGCGAAATTGCTTATGCTCTAAAAAGTAATATCCCGGTCATTGGCTTGAATACCTGGTCATTTTCCCGCAATGGACGAAAGGACGATTCCATAATCAGAGTCCAGAGCGCTCTCGAGGCGGTGGACAAAGCAATTTCCGTGGCTAAGAGACGCAAAAATGATGAGATTACTTCGCGGAGCCTGTCCTGAGCGAGATTCTTCGGTCGCTTCTCTCCCTCAGAATGACAGGGAGCGAAGGACTCGCAGTGACAGTTAATTAGCCATAAAATACGCTCAAAAATGGCAAGTATCAAAAGCGTAAAAGCCCGAGAGATTCTCGATTCGCGGGGCAATCCTACTATAGAAGTGGAGGTGGTACTGGCTGATGGCACGGTAGGCATTGCTGCAGTCCCCTCAGGAGCGAGCACCGGGAAATACGAGGCCGTGGAGCTTCGAGATGGTGATAAAAGTAGATATAGGGGGCTCGGTGTTCTAAAAGCCGTAGAACATGTTAATACTGAGATTGCTTCAGCAATAGTGGGTATGTCCCCTTTAGAGCAGGCAGCTATTGACCAGCGACTAATTGAACTCGATGGTACTGTTAATAAAGCCCGGCTGGGGGCTAATGCCCTGCTGGCGACGTCTCTTGCCGTAGCCAAGGCCGGAGCTACCTTCCGGGGTATTCCTTTATACCGCTATTTAGGAGGGGCAAGAGCTAAACAAGTGCCTATCCCCATGTTGAATATTCTCAATGGCGGTAAGCACGCCTCGGGTTCTGTGGATTTTCAGGAATTTATGATAATGCCTGTGGGCGCTGCCAACTTCCACAAAGCCCTGCAAATAAGCAGCGAAGTGTACCATTCCCTGCGCAAAGTGCTTGGAGATAAAGGATTAAGCACCAATGTGGGAGATGAGGGTGGCTTTGCTCCCCAGCTCCCTTCTAATAAAGATGCGCTGGAGTTGATACTGGCAGCCATCGACAGAGCTGGCTATGAAGCTGGCCAGGACTTATTTATCGCCCTGGACCCGGCCGCCAGCACTTTTTATCAACATGGAAAATATGCCCTCTCCCGAGAAGGTGTTACCCTCGGTTCCCTAGAAATGATTGACTATTATGTCAAGTTAGTCTCGCATTACCCTATCATCAGCATTGAGGACGGGCTGGCTGAGGATGATTGGGCAAGCTGGTCATTACTTACTGCTCGACTAGGAAAGCAGATTCAAATTGTCGGCGATGACCTTTATGCTACCAACATGAAGCGCCTGGAAAAGGGCATTGCCCAAAAGGCCTCTAACTCAATTCTTATTAAGCCCAATCAGATAGGCACGCTTACTGAAACCCTGGCTGTTATTAAAAGAGCTCAGCAGGCCGGATGGACAACCATTATCAGCCACAGGTCTGGTGAGACCGAGGACACTACTATTGCCGACCTGGCAGTAGCCAGCAATGCCGGATTAGTCAAAGCTGGTGCCCCTTGCCGCAGCGAGAGACTGGCTAAGTACAATCGCCTCCTGAGAATAGAAGAGGAATTAGGAAAGGCTGCACAATACCCTGGCAAAGGGGCATTATATAATTTAGAGAGGATGAAATAATGCGAATATTAAACGGTGTTCATCAAATAAAAACTCCCGGTCCTGGAAGTGCATCATGGTCTACCAATGTTTATGCAATTGAAGGCGGTGATGGTCATATACTTGTTGATTGCGGCTGGGACAGCCAGGAATCCCTCTGGGCTCTCCAGGAAGGGCTAAGAACAGCAAACCTCAAGCTTCGAGACATCAAAAAAGTGGTTATCACCCACATACACCCCGACCATTATGGGTTATCAACCAAGATAAAACAAATCTGCGGGGCCCAAGTGGCTATTCACAAGCTTGATGCGGATTTTATCTTTCCCAGATATAAAGATTTTGCTGACCTGATTAAAAAGACTGAAGAGCTGCTTCGGCAGAACGGTGCCCCTGCGGACGAATTACCCCGACTTGTCGGGGCTTCGTTATGGATGAATAAATATGTCACCCCGGATTCGCCTGAAGTTATGTTAGAGGATGGCGACATAATTTCCAACGACTCTTTCGAATTTGAGGTATTATGGACACCGGGACACTCGCCAGGGCATGTTTGCCTTTACGAACGAGATAAGAAGTTTATTC
>DATBWO010000141.1:0-3038 GCA_036514775.1 Dehalococcoidia bacterium
CCACCGTCGTTACAGGGTACTTGCCTGTGGGTAAAAACCTGAAAACCGCTGCTTTCCAGTAAGTTGACTGTTTTTCTCAACAGCAAGCGATTCTGGAATACGCCGCCACTTAAGGCTACCCCCGACACCATCGGGGTTTCATTGGCTATCAAGAGACACATCTCATTTATCATCCGGGCTAGAGTATTGTGGAATTTGACTGATATCCTCCCCTTGGGGATACCCTGATGTAAGTCTTCTATTACGGCTGAGAGCAGGTCCCCCAGGCGCACGATTATTATTCCTTTGTCTTCCGCTATGCGATAGGGATAGCTTTCATTATTACCGGAGATTGCCTCGTCGAATTCCCTCGCAATGACGGAGGAGTAGGCAGCCATCTCCAGTTCCACCGCCGCCTGTCCTTCGTAATCTATTTCGCCCCTTATGCCCAGCAGGGCGGATATGGCATCAAAAAGGCGTCCCATGCTTGAGGTGAGCGGTGAATTTATCCTTTTTTCTATCTGGCGTTTGATGACCTCTACCTCAACTTCAGTAACTTGCCCGATAGAAGCTAGTTGAGATCGCTTCCCCTTCACTTCGTTCAGGATCGCAATGACAGCGTCGAGAGCATCTTCCCCTAATAGAGTGAGAATATAGCCGATGGCAGTGCGGCGGGGTCTTTTTATAGCTGCGGCTCCTCCGGGCAAAGGCAGGTATTCCAGATGTCCTGCTCTCTTATAATTACGGTAGTCGGCTACCAGGAATTCCCCTCCCCAGATATTCCCATCCGCGCCCATCCCCGTGCCATCGAAGGCTACGCCGATAACTGGGGATGCCAGCCCATTATCAGCCAGACAACTGGCGATATGGGCATGGTGATGCTGGACAGGGATGAGCTTCATACCGGACTCGCCTAACTCCCGGGCATACTTGGTGGCCAGATAATCGGGGTGGAGGTCATGGGCAATAATTTCAGGCTCTATATGGAAAAGCCTTTTATACAGGGATATGGTGCTGTCAAAATGTTCCAGGGTTTCCATATTCTCCATATCGCCGATATGCTGTGACAAGAAGGCATAGTTATCTTTAGTTAGGCAGAAAGTATTCTTATCCTCAGCGCCGCAACCAAGCACCTGCCTGGTTTTAAACGGCAGGCGGATGGGATAAGGGGCATAACTACGCGCCCGCCTTATAAGCTGGCTTGTGCCCTTTTCTACTATGGCAACGCTGTCGTCGTAGCGGGAGTAGATATCCCGATTATGGATTAGAAAGTAATCGGCAATACCGGAAAGCCTCCTTAAGGCTTCGTCATTGTCCCTGGTGATAGGCTCTTCGCTGAGATTGCCGCTGGTCATTACCAAAGGCAAGCCGGTGTCCCTGAGCAGTATGTGGTGAAGCGGTGTATAGGGCAGCACAACCCCTAAGAACTGTAAATTGGGCGCTATCTCCCGAGATACAGATGAGTCCTCATTCCACCTCATGAGCACGATGGGGCTTTGAGGTGAAGTAAGCAATTTTTCCTCCTCCGGCGAGACATAGCAATGCCTCTTAGCTTCGTCGACATCGGCAACCATTATGGCAAGGGGCTTAGAGGGGCGCTTCTTCCTCTGCCGCAATGTTTTAACTGCGATATCGTTCGTGGCATCGCAAGCCAGGAGAAAACCCCCCAAGCCTTTAATGGCTACAATTTTCCCTCCTTTAAGGAACTGACTGGCAGCGGCGATAGGATTCGAGTCGGTTATTAGGTTACCCTGGTTATCAACCAGCTCGACCTGGGGACCGCATTTTGGGCAGGCATTGGGCTGGGCATGGAAGCGGCGGTCCCGGGTATTATCATATTCCGCCTGGCACTGGGGGCACATCTGGAAGGAGCGCATGGTTGTTTGGGGGCGGTCATAGGGCATGTCCTCAATTATGGTAAAGCGTGGGCCGCAATTGGTGCAGTTGGTAAAGGGATAGTGGTAGCGGCGGTCTTCAGGATTTAGCAACTCACCAAGGCAAGCCTGGCAGGTAGCGACATCTGGAGAGATAAGCTGATATTTCCCTGCCTGTGCTTGGCTCTGCCGAATTTCAAAGTTTTTATAGCCGAGGGGTGGGTGATACTCAATAGTTACGCTCTCAATGTGAGCTAGCGGTGGGGATTTTGTCTTGAGCTCCCGCTCAAACTGCTTAATAGCTTCTGTTTCACCTTCTACCTCAATCCTGACATCCTCGGAAGTGTTGTAAATCCATCCCTTAAGATTGTGTTCGACAGCCAGCCCATAGACGAAAGGTCGGAAGCCGACGCCCTGCACAATGCCCCGGACGCTAATAGAAGCTAATTTGAGGGACTGCCTTGCTGCTTTTGACATATAAGACGATTCCTGAGGAATGCAATAATCGGTGAAATCTATACCAACACGCCCTCGATTTCGGCCATAACTTCTTCGCTAGTGAAGTGTCTATGAGTAATCGCCCCGCTGGGACAAGCTGCGACACAGGTGCCACAGCCCTTGCACAGAGCTTCATTAATGTTGGAGACCTTTTTCTCTAAATCAAAGGAAATGGCACTATAGGGGCAGAGAAGATTACAGATTCGACACCCCGAGCAACGAGCTTCGTCGATAACTGCCGTGCTTGCCTCAAGCTCCACTTTGCCTTTGGTAATCAAGGCTAGAATCTTGGCGGCTCCCGCCGAAGCTTGGGATACCGTGTCCGGGATATCCTTGGGCCCCTGGCAACAACCCACCACGTAAATCCCATCGGTCCTGGTCGCTACCGGATCCAGTTTGGGGTGGCGCTCTAAAAGAAAGCCATCAGCCTTGAGACTCACGGAGAAAATGTGAGCCAATTTATCAGCATCCTGCTGGGGCTCGATAGCAGTGCAGAGAACAACCATATCAGCGAATACCTGGGTCACCTTGCCGTTATCGGGATCCTCTGCAGTGATAATCAGCTTGCCCCGGTCTTTCCCTTTTCCATTAGCGCTGGCGACCCGCTGAACCTTCCCCCGAACGAAGTTGACTCCCTCCCCAACAAGTCGCTGGTAGAAATCTTCATAATCCTTGCCAAAGCAGCGG
>DATBWO010000142.1:0-7325 GCA_036514775.1 Dehalococcoidia bacterium
CGTGCCGCCCGCGGCGCTGGCACACAAGCTTTCAATTTCAGCAAAAGCCGTGCCCGATTAACTCTTGACAAGAGGCCTGAGGTAACTTTTGCCGATGTCGCTGGAGCAGATGAGGCAAAAGAAGAGGTCCAGGAAGTAGTAGAATTTCTCAAGTCCCCCCAGAAATTCCAGACACTGGGAGGACGCATACCCCGAGGAGTGCTCCTGGTAGGGCCTCCAGGAACAGGTAAGACTTTACTGGCTAAGGCCATAGCTGGAGAGGCTAAGGTACCCTTTTACTCTATTAGTGGCAGCGAATTTGTGGAGATGTTTGTGGGCGTGGGTGCTGCCAGAGTCAGAGACCTGTTTGAGCAAGCCAAGCGTAATGCACCGTGCCTTATATTTATTGATGAAATTGATGCCGTTGGTCGACACCGTGGTGCCGGCTTAGGTGGGGGACACGACGAAAGGGAACAGACCCTCAATCAAATTCTGGCTGAGATGGATGGCTTCGATACCAATGCCAATGTCATCGTCATGGCTGCCACCAATCGCCCCGATATCCTCGACCCAGCCCTCCTCCGCCCTGGTCGCTTTGACCGCCACGTTGTCATTGACTTACCCGATATAAAAGGCCGTAAGGCTATCCTTGAAGTACATGCCAAAGGCAAGCCGCTAGCTAAAGAAGTTGACCTTGAAACTATAGCTAAAGAAACCCCAGGGTTCAGCGGCGCTGACCTTGCTAACTTAATCAATGAAGCGGCCATCCTGGCTGCGCGGCGCAACCGTAAAGATATCACATTAAAGGAGCTTGAGGATGCCAGTGAGCGAGTTATGCTTGGCCCAGAAAGAAGAAGCCGTGTAATAAGCCTCAAAGAGAAGGAAATAACTGCTTACCACGAAAGTGGCCATGCCTTGACTGCCAGGATGTTACCCAATGCTGACCCTGTGCATAAGATTTCTATTGTCGCCCGAGGAATACTGGGGGGCTGGACACGCTTTCTGCCATCTGAAGACCGTCATTTGTGGACTAAGTCGCAGTTTGATGATAGATTGGCAGTGAGCTTGGGCGGACGTGTTGCCGAGGAAATTATCTTTGGGGAAATGACTACTGGTGCCCAACATGACTTGGAAGAAGCAACTAAGTTAGCGAGAAAAATGGTCACCGAGTATGGCATGAGTGAGAAATTGGGCCCGCGGACTTTTGGTCAAAGGCAAGAACTCGTCTTTCTAGGTCGTGAAATCAGTGAACAGAGGGATTACAGCGATAAGATAGCTCAAGAAATCGATGAAGAAGTGCATAATATTATTCAGCGGGCCTACGATACCGCCAAGAGAATTTTGACCGCGAATAAAGAAAAACTAAGCCAGCTAGCCCAAGAGCTTATAACCTTGGAAACTCTGGATGAACCTGAGCTCGATAAAATATTTGAAGGCCTAGCACCACAGTCAACCCCCAGCTAAATTAAAAGGCACAAGTCAAGATTCAATTTTTCGATTTTCGTTCAGGGAGTCAAGCTGGCTACTTTCTTTAGCGACAATATCTTCATCTAGCTTAACAAATAGCGGTTGGGGTTGGCGAAGTTTCTGCCCTGGAGGTAAAAACTGAATTTTCCAACCTCCTTCTTTCACAGTACCATCAAATCCCAGGAAGGAATGAAGCTTTTCGGAACTGAAGGGGAGGAAAGGATAAAAAACAGTTTTCAATGCTGCCAGCACAGAGAGGACAGTATAGACGGATTTAGCCGAAGTCTCTCGTTCCGTCTTGATTGTCTTCCAAGGAGCTTGTGCATCAAGATAACGATTAGCTTCCTGGGCTAGGGACATAGCCTCCTTGACCGCCTCTTTAAACCCACAACGATAAAGACACTTATCCACACCGTCCAGGGTAACTTCAGCCTCGTGAAGCAAACCCTGGCTGCGTTCATCCAGTTCACCAGGCACAGGCACAGCTCCATCGAAATTGCGATAAGCAAAGGTGAGAACACGATGAGCTAAATTGCCATAGGTGGCTACCAACTCATTATTATTACGACGAAGGAATTCATGCCAGGAAAAATCGCTGTCCCCGGTCTCAGGCATATTCGCCGCCAAAGCATATCTCAAAGGATCTGGCTCATATCGTTCCAGGTAATCGTGGAGCCAGATTGCCCAACCGCGGCTGGTAGAAAGCTTCTTGCCTTCGATAGTCAAAAATTCGTTAGCGGGAACATCATAAGGCAGATTCAGACTATCATAACCCATCAACATCGCCGGCCAAATAAGGGTATGGAAGAAGATATTATCCTTGCCGATGAAATAAAAACTCCTGGCATCGTTTTGCCAGAAAGCTTGCCAGGCGGTATCGTCCCCCTGCAATTTTGCCCATTCCTTGCTTGCCGATAAATAACCAATGACTGCCTCAAACCACACATAAATACGTTTACGCTCAAAGCCCGGTTGAGGCACAGTTACTCCCCAATCCAAATCACGAGTAATAGCTCTATCCTTTAATCCTTCATCTAGAAATTTCCACGTGGTGCTAAGTACATGATGCCGCCAATGAGCCTGCTCTTTTATCCAGGCAGTCAACTGATCCTGGAAAGAAGAAAGGCGCAGAAAGAAATGCTCCGAAGACTCAAAGCGAGGCGGAGTAGAACAAAGGTAACAGCGAAGGTCCTTGAGCTCCCCTGAATTCAAAGGCTTACCACACCCATCACATTCATCACCTCTCGCTTTAGTGAAGCCACAGTTAGGACAAGTACCTTCCAGATAGCGGTCGGGAAGGAATCTCTGGCACTTAGGGCAATAAGCTTGAAGCATTTTATCCTTATAGACATAACCCTTATTGAGCAAAGTGAGGAATATATCATGAGTAACTTGAGTGTGATTTGGTGTGCCAGTGGTGGTAAATAGATCGAAAGAGATGCCCAGTTTTTCCCAGCAGTCAATGAATTGTTGATGGTATTTAGCTACCACTTCTTGTGGCGTGGTAGATTCTTGTTCAGCACGGATTGTAATCGGCGCTCCGTGTTGGTCGCTACCGGAAACCATCAGCACTTTATTGCCCTTAAGGCGATGATAACGGGCAAAAATGTCGGCTGGCAGATAAGCACCAGCGATATGTCCTAAATGTAGAGGACCATTGGCATAAGGCCAGGCAACACCGATAAAAATGCGCTCGCTCAAATTATCACCAAAAAGGTTACCCTATTGTAAATCATTAATTCACCCCGTGTCATCGCCATGAGCCGAGGCTCTCAAGTGACAATTGCCGACATTTATTCCTTGGGGAGAAAGGTGATTATTTGTTTTCCTTTCTCTGTTCCGTATGAGATATAACCACGGTTTTGGCAACAGTCAATACAAAGACGTTGCTTTTCATCTCCCTCCCCGTTGATTAAAAGATAGCGCTCTCCAAATTTAATAGGACGATGACAACCATCACATTCCACCTTTCCTATAGCAATACAACCACGGTGCATTTCAACTCCTTTCCTGAAATTTCAACCAGGCTCGAGTCTTACCTTCGATAACGAGACTGAACTCCCCTCTTGGTTCGACAAAATGCTCCCTAGCCTGGCTCACTCTGCCCCGAAAAATCTCTTCGTGAACTTTAGTAAGCTCACGGCATACAGATAGTCTTCTATTTCCTAAAATTTCTTCAATATCTCTCAATGCTTCACTAAGGCGATGGGGTGTCTCGAAAGCCACTATAGTTCTTGGTTCATCGACTATTGAATTGAGAAGACGCTGCCTTTGTCCTTTACGGCGGGGCAAGAACCCAAGGTACAAAAATTGGTCAGTCGGCAACCCGGAAACCACTAAAGCGGTGATCACCGCTGAAGCACCAGGAATCGGTACCACAGAAATCCCATGCTCGATGGCAGCAATAATAAGCTCATAACCAGGATCACTGAGCCCGGGCATGCCAGCTTCTGAAACTAGAGCCAGGTCTTCTTTATCGAGATAATCCAGTAAATAATCCAATTTAGCTCTTTTGCTATGCTCATGATAACTAATCAATGGAGTTTTTATATTATAGGCATTAAGCAAGTGGCGCGTAGTGCGGGTATCCTCGGCAGCAATAAGTTTCACCTCTCGCAAAAGGCGTAAGGCACGCAGGGAAATATCCTCCAGATTGCCAATAGGAGTAGCAATGACGTAAAGAACAGGCATAACTTAAAATTATACTTAATAGCTATAATTTTATCTACCAGTCTCCTTGACTTTAGGCTGCCATGCTAGTATAGTTTGTGACAACTTTTTTCAGGTAAAGAAAAATGCCTCGCTCCAAATTCAAAGAGATTGAACGTGCTTACGGATTTGATGAAGTCTCACTTGTCCCCGGAGATGTAACCATTAATCCTGACCAAACCAACATAGAGTTTACCGTAAGAGATTACACCTTGTCCATCCCCATTATAGCCTCAGCTATGGATGCTATTGTTGACCCCGCCTTTGCTATTAAATTTAGCAAGCTTGGCGGGCTAGCTGTCCTTAATCTAGAAGGTGTACAAACAAGGTACGAAAACCCCGATGAGATCTTAAACCAGATTGCCCGAACCCCTGAAAAAGAAGTTACTTCACTCCTTCAAAAAATTTACTCTGAGCCCATCCAGGAAAAACTCGTTAGCCAACGTATTGTAGCAATAAAACAAACTGGAGCCATCTGTGCCGTATCTGTGACTCCAGCCAACACCAAACGGTTAGCTCCCATAGCCAAGGATGCTGGGATGGATATAATCGTGGTGCAATCTACCGTTACCACAGCCAGGCATATCTCCAAGAGCTATCGGGGACTTATCCTGCCCGAGCTATGTCAGCAGGTATCCTTGCCTGTCATAGTGGGCAATTGTTGCACCTATAGCGCGGCATTAGAGATAATGAGGACAGGGATTGATGGCATCTTAGTCGGAGTAGGGCCCGGGGCTGCCTGCACCACCCGGGAAGTCATCGGCGTTGGAGTTCCTCAGATAACTGCTACTCTGCATTGTGCTGCTGCTAGAGAAGCATATCTCAAAGAGAGTGGTAAATATGTCGCAGTGATAACAGATGGAGGTATTCGCACCGGTGGCGATTTATGCAAGGCATTTGCCGCTGGTGCTGACGCTGTAATGATTGGCTCGCCTTTAGCTCAAGCGACAGAAGCGCCAGGAAAAGGCTATCACTGGGGCATGTCTCATTCCCATCCGGCATTGCCTAGAGGGACACGTGTTAGAGTTGGCACTACCGCCCCGTTAAAGCAAATTCTCTTTGGTCCTACTTCCGTCACCGACGGCACTCAAAACTTAATTGGCGCTCTACGCACTAGCATGGGAGTATGCAGCGCTCGAACCATCAAAGAAATGCATAAAGTTAAGATGGTTATTGCCCCATCTATAAAGACTGAAGGGAAATACTTCCAGGCAACCCAGAATGTCCCTTGAGTTTATAGAAACGCCGAAAGGCAAAACCAGACACCAAAGCCAGCTAGAATCAAAGCACAAACCCTGAACACGATTTTTTTTACATTGGGTGTCCACCACCGCCTTGACTTAAATGTACTCACAGAGAGAAATTCACTCCAGGCAAAATCACAGGGCAAATGCACTGTGGTAAACAAAATAACACCGGCAAGCCCGAACTTGGCGGCACCGGTTACCAGAGCTGCACCCACAGTCGCCCACCATATGTAAAAAGCCGGGTTAGTTCCTGTAATTACAATGCCTGTCAGTAAAGCGCTAGCTGGTAGACCGCCTACCGCACCAGGCGCTTTATCAGTAGCTCGAAACATTCGGAAACCCAGGTAAAGCAGCATCAAGCCACCGGCAAGATATATAATCTTTCCCACTTGGGGGGAGCTGATGAAATGACCGAATCCAAAATAAATTAAAGCTATGAGCGGTATCTCTATAACAGCATGCCCTGCTGCAATCCAGGCACCAGCGTGTTTGTCACCGTAACCCTTGGCTATGGTAGCCGCAGTCATTGGTCCGGGTAGCATAACGCCAGTAAGAGAAATTCCCGCTGCTGATAATAAGAATAAGCCTAGGCTTGTCTCCATAACTTACTTTGGGTAAAACTAGGTTGAGGCTAAATCTCCTCTTGTTCCTCGTCCTCCTCAGTCTCACCACTACCATAATGAGGGAGTATCACACCTGCCTTGGTGCGGCGACCTCGGGCTCCTCTGGACAGATCGCCCATCATCTTTTTTAGCTCTGCCAATGCCTCAAACGACTGTGTCGGGAGAGTAACTACGCCATCTACCCCCGCTTGCCATAAACTAGTTAGCTCAGCCTTAGTGACCAAAGAAGGCAAGGCCGTAATGACCGGCTGCTCTAAAAGCTCGATGAACCTTCGACAAACAAGCAAGTGCTCCACAGCAACAAAAGGGTCTCCGCCCCCACTACTGATGAACACACCATCTACTTCAAGGCTATTAATGGCTCTCACGAGGCCCTGGTCTACTGAAGGCTCTATCATTAAAATTTTGCCTACCTCTTTTTTGTGCAGAACCGCCGCAGCTGTCTTGATATCAAAGACCACGAAGTCGCATCCCAAGCTCGCCAGCTCATTTATTTTCTCTTCGCTCATACCCTTCACAAATATCCCTAGAGGGACATTGTCCACAACTTCGACTATTTGCCTAACAACTCTGGCGCTTGGGTCCTCGTGCAATAGCAACCCGGCATCGGCATTGGCATCAGCCACGATTTTAGCTTCCTTGACCTGTGTCCCGGATAGTCCTGCAATAAGTAACATCGCCGGGCTTTTTAGTTCAGATACAGACGGATGAAAACCTATGGGCGTGGTTGAAGACTTAGAGAGGCTCTGTAATTTATCTACAAATTTGCTCATATCACCCCCAGACTAACCCCAAAAAGTCTTGCGACTTTTTGGGGACCCCGGTATAAACTCATGTTGAATTTAAGCAGGGTTCCCAAGAAAATTGCAAGATTTTCTTGGGAAAGTTTAGCCAGCGGTCGGATTTGAACCGACGACCCGCGGTTTACGAAACCGCTGCTCTACCTCTGAGCTACGCTGGCATTAAAGCTAAATTTTAGTTCTTGCTGAGTATTATATTTGTTTTTGACGTTAAATTACCGTTATTTTTTCCAGGGACGTCATTTTTAGCTTCGAGTAAAACCTCGTCCAGTAAAGCCATGGCGTCTGACTGCATCCCCTCGATTATATGAGAATAGACGTCCATTGTAAAGGCTACCGAGCTTCCTCAATGCCCGCGAAAATGTAGTAATATCAAATGGACTTTTGGGCTCGTTAGGATTATCATAAGAGATGGAATGAGGAAGAAGATAGTCCTCATCAGCCTGATTGCCGTTTTTATCTTCCTTGGTATATTCTGCTACAAGACCTGGTTTGTCGCT
>DATBWO010000143.1:0-3662 GCA_036514775.1 Dehalococcoidia bacterium
CGCCCGGGGAGCGCTCCGGCGGGGTCAGGCGCCCTCGGGTATTATAAAGTCCTGGCACAACTGGCCGCCCTGCGCCCAGCAGCTTTTAGGGTTCTCCCGGAGAATAATATTGACTTCTCCGGCGGCAGTGCCCGCTTTTACGAAGGCATCCGTAATATCTTTGACCAGCTGCCGCTTCTGGCCGATGGTATACCTCTCCCACATTTCTACCGTAACAATCGTCATGATGACCTCCCTAATACTTGAGTGTTTTCGGGGCATTAGCGCCACGGTGGAGCTTACCGCATTGCGGGCAACGTTTTACCTCATTATCCTTTATCGTAAACACTCTGCCGCAGGAACATCGCACTTCTATCTTATACATGGAAACTGTCCTTCAAACCGAATTATTAAAGATATTTTACTAAAGGCAAGACAACCTGTAAGCGACTTTCCTCACCTTGGAGGGACAAAGAGGGCAGTTGCCGAAAAAGCTGAGATAGGATGGATTTAATGGACACCAAAGTCAGGTAGAATAGAAAGACGGAGGTGTCAGATTGAAAAGGGGTCCACAAGGGAGATACACGAAAGAATTGAGGGAAGAGGCGGTGAAACTGGTAACAGAGGAGAAGTTATCGTTACCGGAGGCAGCCCGCCGGCTATCATTACCGCCATCGACGCTGGGGAACTGGCTGAAAGCCTGCAAGGAAGGCAGGCTGGGAGCTATAGGCAAGACGTACCGGCCTTTAACGGAAATAGAGATGGAGTTGGTAAAAGTCAGGAAAGAAAATGCCGAGCTCAGGATGGAGCGGGATATCTTAAAAAAAGCAGCCGCGTACTTTGCGAAGGAGTCGCTGCCCGGTACGCGACGATGAAGAAACTGCGGCTCAATTATCCTTTACCGCAGCTTTGCCGGGTATTGAAAGTATCAGCCAGCGGTTATTATGCCTGGGTAGACAGGCCATTATCGAAATGGGCTCGGCAAGAAGCCAGGCTTGATGTAGAGATAAAGGCGGCCCACCGACGGACGAGAGAGGTTTACGGTGCCGAGAAGTTACAACATGATCTGGCCGAGCATGATATTTGCGTGGGTGTTTGCCGGATAAAGCGGATACGGAGGAAGCTGGGAATACGCTGCAAGCAGAAGAGGAAATTCAAGGCTACCACTGATTCCAGACATAAACTTCCAGTTGCCGAGAATATCCTGGAACAGCAATTCAGGGTTACCGCCCCGAATAAAGTCTGGGTGAGTGATATAACCTATGTACCGACAGACGAAGGCTGGCTGTATGTTGCCGGCCACAAGGATCTCTTTAACGGCGATATCGTCGGTTACGCGATGGGAGCGCGCATGACCAGGAACCTGGTCAGTCAATCTCTGTTTCGAGCCATAGAAGCCAAACGTCCGGCAGAGGGGCTTCTGCATCACTCCGACTGCGGCAGCCAGTACTGCTCCCATGATTTCAGGAATATCCTAAAACAACATGGCTTCATAGCATCGATGAGCCGGAAAGGGAATTGCTACGACAATGCGCCGATGGAGAGTTTCTGGGGAACGCTCAAGCAGGAACTAACCAATCATCGCCGGTATCGGACCAGGCGGGAGGCGATACAGGATATTACTGAGTATATCGAGATCTTCTATCGACGGCAGCGCCGACAGCCAAGACTTGGTTTTCTGTCACCGGTGGTCTATGAGTAAAAATACTACGCCGGGTTGCTGGCAGCATGAAAGGTTTGGTGTCCACTATTGCCATTCGACGTCAGTTTGTCTTCAAGCGAGATTATCTGGTGCCTATATTGGAGAAACACAACATCGAGGATTTTCTAATGCTTGATGAGCCAGAATTTCTCCTATTAAGGGTCGAAGTGGATGACCAATCTGCAAAGCGAATTGAATCATTGCTCAAAGACGCGATGCAGTCAGAGTCGATTTTTTCAAAGCTTACGATGGAAGGGTGGTCTCCCGTCGCAAATGCGAAAGAACGTATACTTGCTGCAAGACAACGAGCTAACGTACCAGCAGAAATTCCGGAAGGGGGCTGGATGATAACAGGCAAGGCTGCAGATGGCAGATGGATAGCAGCCCCAGAAGATTTAGACAACCAGGTCTCGGCATTTTCCGCTTTCATGACCCGGGTAGCCGGTAAGTTCACCAAAGCTTATCTTAAAGAAATGCCTTATCGAGTTGAAGATAGATGGTTGATGTCTGTGTTTCTCCATTTAGCTTTGGATTCTATCTCTGTGTGGCAGAAACAGGAAAACGAAAGCCGAGAATTTCCCTACGTTTAATAGCGGCTTGGTAGGAGTTGGGCAGTGCCAAACTGAATTAACCTTTTGTCAGGATTGTGCAAGCAATCCAGTTCATCTTCTGGGCGGTATTTAAGGATGTAATTAGAAAAAGAAAAGGAAGTAAATAATCCAGATTACACGTTCGCTTGAAATAGCTCTAAGTATATATTTTTTACACGGGCAATGTGTATATAGTCACGGATTAATTTTGTTTAGTACGAACCGATTGACAGACATGGGTATTTAAAACCATATCTTAACAGGACAGTGATCCGAGATGTTGGAGCTCCAGTCCTCCATAACCTCCCGATAACGAGGATGTCCGAAGGATATCTTCTCATTTACTGGAACGTTATTCGGGGAAGGAGTAACCGGATCAGGCTCAAAATACACAAGAGTGACCTCTTTAGGAAGAATATTGCCGGAGGTATTGAGTCCCTTATAAGCAAGCCCCTGGCGTTCTATGTGTGGTTTTTTAGAAGAACTAGATGCTACTGCGGCACTTATCCGATTACTTAACGCCCTTGAAGCCAGAATGAAGTCGATTTGTGAGACATGGCCACTACTACGCCAATAGTATGTCCAACGATCATTGACGGGCCTATGCGCGGACAGTACATCAGTTAGCTTAGGAGAATTGATTAAAGGGGTTACCATCGCTGGTGTTTTCGGATAGGGATTAGCGAGTGTTTTATGAGTTCGAACGAAGTTGTATTGCATGAAGTAAAGAGATAGAGCTAATACATGATTTTCTACTTCAATTAAGGGCATCTTTATTCACGAGTCACTTTAAATATTACGCAACATAAATATATGTTTGAAAATATTTAATATAATATAAATTTGATGAATAATTCGCCAAACGGCTTGACAATTTAAGGACATTAGTGTACTATAATGGACTAAATTACCCGAACGTAATGAATGTAGAGTTCGAAGGATGTGAAGATAATGCATGAAATACCAACTGTCCTCATTGTTGACGATGATCAGGCAATTTGTAACTTCGTAGGCGAGGTCCTAGCTGAGGACGGGTATGCATGTGAAATTGCTTTGAACGCTCATGATGCTCTTGTTAAAATGCGGAATCAACCCTTCGATATAGCTTTACTGGACGTCAGATTACCCGATCAGTCTGGAATAGAATTATTGGAGACATCGCAGTTGTTCTCTCAAACCACTTCAACTATCATGATGACAGCTGTTAAAGACCTCGATACTGTCGTACAGGCCATGAAGATGGGAGCATCAGATTATGTTGTCAAGCCGTTTACCATCGAGAAGCTTACTGCCAGTATTACCGGAGTGCTTAGAAATAGGAAGGATCATAAATTGGTTTCTATACAATCCGCGAAGGTGGAAGACACCAACCGTAGCAGGAATGCTTTAGG
>DATBWO010000144.1:0-2750 GCA_036514775.1 Dehalococcoidia bacterium
ACGATTTCGCATTTTCTTTTCTTTATCTAGTACACTCTTGATGAAGTTATCCTTTTCTTTTGAACCATTCACTTGTAACTCAGTGACTGTGATGCCGAACAAGTCTTTTAGCGCAGATACTATTAAGCGGCCGGGATAGTAATCCTCGATGCCATGTTTTGAAAGTACTTTGAACTTATTGATGTCAATATTAAAATCCCTTGCTAACTCATATACCAATTCTTTGCTGTGGCCATCCAGAAGAATGAGATAATCGAGTGGAGCGAAACCGAGTAAATTTAGCCACATACGAAGATAATCCTTCAGTTTACTGTCCCCACCGATTGAGATAACAGCCACGTGCTCTAGTAGAGGGAAACCTAGCTTCTGTGCAAAAATTGGAAGAACTGCTTCTCTTTCTGTTCCTCCTTCGACAAATAACACAAAATCCTTAAGGTAGATGTCACTCGGAACAACCCCTAACTCACTCAAGACAAGTTTAAGGTCATCGCGCTCTCGTAGCTGCTCAGCTGTTGTTTCCTTAGCAGTCCTTCGTATCACCCAGTTGTTTGAAACTTGGACTTTATCAATAAGTAATGGTGAATGTGTACATAGAATAGTTTGTATTCCATCCGAAGCAAAGTCTTTGAAGAAGGCTAGTAGCTTTCGTACATATTCAGGATGAAAATGATTCTCTGGCTCCTCTATGGCAATAATAAATCCTGTTTCCGCAAGGCTCCATAATAAACCAAACAGTCCTTGCTCACCACCACCTAAAAAAGGCACAGGTATACGCAAATCCATATCCCTTATAAGTAGACCTGTTGGATTAGGCTCGATATCCTTACCGATGAACTTTACAACCCAGTTTCTAAATTTGTCCCATTTCAATTCGTCCGGTCTCTGGATGCTTAGAGAGAGCGCTCTCATAGAATCTAAAGTTGGCTGGTCAATAATGGATGTTCGCGCAGTTCCTGCCGGGATTTTGTTATCCCGTGCCGCTGGTATAAAACGGAACTTACCATGCATTGTATTGGCTAGATTTGTTATTAGTACATTCAATACCTCAGCAGTAATCGGTTGTAGCAAGAAGGATACCTCACTAGCTTGAGGAGGCCTTTCCATAAGTTCAAAACCCTTTTGTGTAGCCCATTCCTTATAGTTTTGCCCCTCGCCTTCAGATGAACTCTTTAACTCCCCGGCACTAGCCAATGCATCGATGTTGGGTGCGGTTAAATATGCTACTTTCTTGTCCATATCCACGAGCAGCCTGTCTCCGCTAAGCTTCTGAGGTGTGAAATAATGAAAAACGAACCTCTCCATGGCCTTCGACGTAACTAGTAGCTTAGAAAACTCTGGCAAGTTTATGATTTTGTCATCCTTGACCAAGGGTATGTCTGCCAATTTCAAATAACCTGTGCGCCATGCTGCTCCTGGGGTGGCGATTTGCCTACATGCCGAAATTTTGAAGCAATCGGGCCCAAACTGTAGTTTGATATTTTCTAATAGTTCTTTCGAAGGTTCAGGAAGTAGCTTCTCATATTCTTCGGGACTCACTGTCAAATCCACGTGTATGCTTATTGGATTGTTAGGGACCCGGTCATACCAGAGGTAGTCACTTGAGCCAGCAGATACTCCACCGCCTGTGGCAGCAAAGTCAGTGAAGAATCTATGAATAGCCTCCAGAATACTTGTCTTCCCCGAACCATTCTTGCCAACGAGTACGGTGAAATTACCAAAATTAATTAATACTTGTTTTAAACACGTGTAGTTTTCAATCTTCACTGTTTGTATTTGCATACGTCCCTCCAGTTCAAAAGCGTTATAGATTACACCTATAGTATACCAGTAATTCTACTCGTCGAAGCTTTACATATCAAGTTTCATCACTTTTCCTACATTTGTTAGCAGGGAGGTTATCACACGACATCAGCCGTAAAAGGTGAAGATATTGACTTGATTTGCTATAATACTAGTTTAGTGGCAAAACGATTTTAGTTTATGTTTTCCATTTTTCAGGTGGAAAAGGAACAGGTTAAGAAGTGCAGCAGAAACGCGATTATTATGAAGTCCTTGGCTTAGGCCGCGATGCTTCCGAGTCGGAAATAAAAGGGGCTTTTCGTAATCTAGCCCACCAGTATCACCCGGACAAGAATCAGGGTGATGGGGCGGAGGAGAAATTCAAGGAACTAAACGAGGCCTACGAAGTGCTCTCGGACCGGGAGAAACGCGCCAACTATGACCGCTTCGGTCATAGCGCTAATGGCTTTGGCGGACAGGGCTTCGAGGGATTTGGTTTTGAAGGCATGGGTAGCATTTTTGATGCCTTCTTTGGCGGCGGCACGGCTACCGCCTCCCGCCAGGGGCCGGTGCGGGGTAATGATATCCAGTACAGTCTTTCTATCACCTTGGAGGAGGCTGCGACCGGTATTGAAAAGGAACTGAAAATATCACGGACTGAACACTGTTCCGTCTGTCAGGGCAGCGGCAGTGAACCGGGCAGCCAGCCCAGCCAGTGCCCTGAGTGCGGTGGCTCCGGGCAGGTTCGCCGGGTGCAGCAAAGCATCTTCGGCCGCTTTACTAATATCTCGACTTGCATGCGCTGTCAGGGTGAAGGCAGGATTATTACTGACCCTTGTCCCCAGTGCCGGGGCAGCGGTAAAGAGAAGTTCCAGCGCAGCATTGTTTTTAAGATACCTGCCGGGGTTGACAGCGGTTCCAGGGTGCGCCTCAGCGCCGAGGGTGATGCCGGAAGCAGGGGCGGGCCTCCG
>DATBWO010000145.1:0-2668 GCA_036514775.1 Dehalococcoidia bacterium
CTGGAAATGTGATAAGCCTGAAGTCATTTTTTGAAGGATATCTTGATCCAGCAATGGTGCGTTGGCTCCAAGCGGGAATTATCCCATAGAAGTTAAGGGACATATTTAATGTAGATGCCTATTAAAGTTTTAGCAACTGAGGTAATCTCCAAAATCACTGCTGTGGAAGTGATTAAGAGGTGAGCTTTTCAGTAGTAAGGGAGTTCATAATGGTGTGGCTTCAAACTAATGGACAATGGCTCGGCGCAATAGGAACTCTTGCCTTGGCTATCGCTACTTTTGTAATAGTGCGTCAAAATAGGAAATTACTTGAACATAATCGTCTATTGCTCGAGACGGGCCCTATTAAAGAACTGATAATCTCTGTTATTAATCCTATTACAGCATCTGCGTCAAGCCAGAAAAGGTGGTTGGAGACACGGTGGGAGACAAGCGATTTCTTTGGGTATGCAGAAGCAAAAAAACTGGAAGAGGCAAGGAAATATCTTAAAACAGACGAAGACGCTGCGTTGCTGCAAATAGGGGCAGATGCTTTCCTTCTCCCAAGAGCCTTTTCCAGTTTATATAAGCTGCCTGAAAACGTTGATCAAATTCTCTATGAAGACCTTAAGCGGAGATTTAAGGCTTTGGCTAGCAAGATAGATGCGTACAATTCAGAGGGGATTAAGGAACTTTTATTAGAGCTCCTTAAAGCTATATTAAGCCGGAACTTTCGAAACAAAGTCAAAGAGATAGCAAAAACAAGCAGCACCGCGTACGAGGCTGTACAACCATGCGATAGTAACTGGGCAGACGGAAAACTCGAGGTATTTTGCGCATATCGCGTTCTCAATAAGCTATTGATGAGCGGAACAACCTTCCGACAAATTGCGTTTAGGCGTTATGTAGGCATAATAGAAAATGGGCAAAGGCTCGAGGAGTTCTGGAAGGGAAATAGCGAGGCATTGGTGGGAATAATAAACGCTGATGCAGGTATTATGCGCAAAGCGTCTCAAGTGCTCCAAGAGTCAGATAGATTGCGGGATGAGCTTAAAGAAATAGAGAATCAACTATCAGAGGAAAGGGATAGGCTAAAAGTAAAATACAATTTCACTAAAAAGGAAATTGAGACTCCGCCAAAGGAACACCTATTCTGTTAGCTTGAAGTGTTGAGACAAAAATGCCTATTAAAGTCTTAGCGCCCGAGGTAGTCTCCAAGATTGCTGCCGGAGAGGTGGTCGAAAGGCCAGCCTCGGTGGTCAAGGAGTTGATAGAGAATTCCCTGGACGCAGGAGCTACCCAGATTACTGTAGAAGCCCAGGGCGGCGGAGTGGAGCTAATCAAAGTGAGCGATAATGGGACAGGTATCCCAGCCTCGGAGCTAGAACTTGCCTTTCACAGGTATGCCACAAGCAAGATTGGCAATTTAGACGATTTGGAGAAAATCTCCAGCCTTGGCTTTCGAGGCGAAGCCTTGCCCAGCATCGCCGCTGTCGCTGAAGTAGAAATTTCCACCCAAACATCCTCAGAACCACTCGGCAGCTATATGCATTTGAGAAATGGCGAGGTAATCCGCAAGGAGAGCCGGGCCAGACCTCAAGGCACTACTGTAACCGTGCGCCGATTGTTTCGCTATTTTCCCGCGCGACTTAAGTTTCTCAAATCGTCAAATACCGAAAATAGCCACATCGCCAACTTGGTAAGTCAGTACGCCCTGGCTTTCCCCGAAGTTAAGTTCAGCCTGGTTCTCGATAAACGCCACAGCCTAAACACTACGGGCAATGGCGACCTGCGCGAGGTGGTAAGCAAGATATATGGTTCCGAGCTAGCGCAAAAGATGCTAAAGGCGGAACAAAATGACGGTCTGGTTAAAGTCAGCGGCCTAATAAGCCCACCCTCCCTAGCCCGTTCCAATCGCAACTATCTCAGCTTCTTCGTCAACCGCAGGTGGGTGCACAGTCCCCTGCTAAGCCGGGCCACCGAGGAAGCTTATCGTGGCTTACTTATGGATGGCCAGCATCCCATTGCGGTAATCAATGTCTCCCTGCCGGCTCAAGAGCTCGATGTCAACATTCATCCTGCCAAAGCCCAAATAAAGTTTTGCCATGAGCAAACTGTCTTTAGCAGCGTACAGAAAGCCATAGAGGAGGCATTAGCCAGGACGCCTATAGCCAGCTCGAAAGCTGTGTCCTTCTCAGTCAGCTCAGGGCAGGGGCAGAGCCCTCGCATGATAATGGATAACGAGCCAGCTTTTGTGGTTGCCCGGTTGCCCACCATGGAATTACCTGTTTTAAGAGTGCTGGGACAAGTAGTCAACACCTATATTATCGCCGAGGGACCCGATGGACTCTATCTCATTGACCAGCACGCTGCTCATGAGCGCATACTTTATGACCGAATTTTAGCGCAGTGGGCACAAAAGGCAGTTGAAGTCCAGGGATTACTCCAGCCCATAACCATAGAGTTTAGCCCCAGGGAGGAAGAGACCCTGAAAGCCAGTAAAGAGTTTCTGGCTGAATTTGGCTTCGCCATTGAGCCTTTCGGAGATAGAAGCTATCTGATACGCACCATACCGGCACTAATGGCCAGGGCGAACATCATTGAGATAATAACTGCGCTGCTTGATAGCCTTGCCAGCAAGGAAAGTCTCAATCCCTGGGAAGAAAAGATAGCTCAATCTTTGGCCTGC
>DATBWO010000146.1:0-18334 GCA_036514775.1 Dehalococcoidia bacterium
AAGTCCCACGGCGAGCAGGCAGGCGGGAGCGTGGCAATCCCAGAGATTGCAGAGCCTGTTCCGAAGCGTAAGCAAGGAATCTCGACTACTCGTAACGACAGGCGGGGGAAAATTACTTCGTCCCGATAAATCGGGACTCGCAATGACACAAAGGTGGAAACTTTTGCATTTTGATTTGTCATTTTGACTTTTGACCTTTGATTTTTGATTTCCCCTCGAACATCTTATCCACAGCAGCTTTGGCCCTGAGCCGAATTTCCTCGGGAACCTTCACCTCAGGACTCATCTTCTCTAAAGACAGCAAGACATTCTCCAGGGTAATCAACTTCATGTCGGGACAGATTGCATCCTCGGAAACAGGAATAAATATCTTGCCGGGATTCTCTTTTTTAAGTCGGTGTATGATCCCGATTTCCGTGCCCACAATCATCTCCCTGACCTCCTCGCGCTGTGCATATCTGCACATCCCGCTGGTGCTGAGTACCTCGTCAGCCAGGGCAATAACCTCTGGCGTGCATTCCGGATGAACTACCACCTTAGCTTGAGGATATTCCCCCTTCAATTCCCTTATCCTTTCAGGCCTTATCCTGACATGGGTGTGGCAGAAGCCCGGCCAGAGAATCATCTTCTTGCCTGTCTTGGTGGAGACGTAATGCCCAAGATACTGGTCAGGAACAAATAATATCTCCCGAGCATCCAGGCTTTCTACAATCTGGACGGCATTGGCAGAGGTGCAGCAGATATCTGATTCCGCCTTGACTTCGGCCGGGGAATTAATGTAGCAGACCACCACTGCTTGTGGGTGTTCTTTTTTCTTTGCCCGTAATTGTTCAGCGGTAATCATGTCCGCCAGGGGGCAGCCGGCGTCCATATCAGGAAGCAAGACCACCTTATCGGGGCAGAGGATGGAGGCCGTTTCCGCCATAAAGTGAACTCCGCAAAACACGATTACAGCGGCATCGGTTTTAGCAGCGTTCTGACTTAGCTCTAGAGAATCGCCAACAAAATCGGCTATATCCTGGACCTCACCCGGTTGATAGTTATGGGCCAGGATAACAGCGTTCCTTCTTTTCTTAAGGGCTGCGATTTTCTCTATTAGTTCAGCATCCCTGTTTACCATCCGCGGCTATCCTCCAGTAACAAGAATCACAATGTCAATCTGGTCTCCGTCTTTCACCGGGGTAGTTAACTCATTAGGATGAGTGGACTTGGAGTTAACAAGAATGGAACAATAACGACGTAGCTGCCCTCGCTTATCACGAAGCATTTGTTTAATAACAGGGAAACGACTTTCCAGGTTCTCAAGGCATTCACCAGTGGTGTGACCGGTCACTTCGACCACTTCTTGCCCTCCAGCAAGGTTTCGCAGAATCGGATGAAGCCTTACCTTGATGCTCATTGTCAGACCTTCTTTGTTCCGCAGACCTGGCAATTTGGGTTTTTTACCAGGTTACGAACTGTGAAATCCATCGTCTCACCATTGAAATATAACATCTTCCCTGTTAGCAAAGACCCGAACCCGGCCAGGAGTTTAATCGCTTCCGTCACTTGCAAGATAGCTACTAAGGCCGGCGTTACACCAAAAACAGGAAATGATGCCTTCCTATGGGGAACTTCGGGGAAAATACAGGCAAGGCAAGGCGTCTTCCCCGGGAGTATAGTAGTAACCTCGCCGAAGAGCCCATGGATGCCTCCATGAATGAAGGGTATTCCTTCGGCAACACATGCCTTGTTAAGAATAAATCTGGCCTGGAGACTATCCATCCCGTCTATTACCAAATTTGCTCCTTTAATAAGCCCTCGGGCATTGTGTTCGGTAATCTTCTTGAAAACAGGAGTAACTTCTATTGAAGAATTCAATTTAGCCAGCTTCTGTGCTGCGGAAAAGGGCTTTCCCTCTCCAATATCCTCCTCGTAATGAAGCACCTGCCGGTTTAAATTAGAGAGTTCCACACGGTCACAGTCTATCAGTGTGATGTGGCCTATGCCAGCACACGTGAGATATAGAGCGGCGGAGCATCCCAGTCCACCCAGTCCAGCCACCACTACGTGGGACTGGTTAAGGCTTTTTTGACCCTTCTCACCAAAGCCCGTATACAAAATCTGGCGTTTGTATCTGGTTAAATCGTTCTTTGTTAACATGTGCCTGCCCTTATCCTTCAACTTTGGCATCTTGGTCAAGTGGGTGGGGCTATCAGCTTGACTTTAGAGTTCTCGTTTTATAGCTCTTTCTTGAGTATCTTCTCTTTAAGGGCCTCCCACTGTTCCTTGGTGAGGACACAAGCGTTGCCCTTCTCTCCTATTTCCACTTTTTTGTCCATTATCTTGACTACTGGGCAACACGAACCTTTGGAGCATAGGCTGACAATTTTCATAGCTTCGTCCCTCCTTTCATTCTATTAAAGCTCGTTAGCCCCACCCGTAATCACATATCCTTATTATACACAATTAGCAGATGGCTTTCCTTTCCTCCCACCTCATACCACTATATCAGCGAGAAGCAATAGCCCAGAGCCAAAGACATCACACAGACGACCGCCAGATAAATAGCCAGAATCTTACCACCGAATTCCTTTCTCATAACCAGGATAGTTCCCCAACTGGTAATCGGACCAACCAATAGGAGCACCATTCCCGCGCCAATAGCCATTCCCTGCGACACGAAGGCGTGGACCAAGGGAACGCTGGCTGTGGAGCAGATATACATGATTAAGCCAAAGCCCAGGCTGAAAAGATACCCCAATCCCCCACCAAAATGAGCGCCAACGAACTCCCCCACCGGAGCCACCGCCGCTACCAAAGCCGCCAAGGCCAGACCCAGAAGCAACTCCGGCCCAATCTCCTTGACCATATCCACAAAAGCATATCTGAACACATGCTTTACTCGGTGAGCAACCTGCCGGGAGCCTCCCATATATTCCTCTGGACTACTTTCGAAGGCTTGCTGGCAATGGGAACAGCAAAAGTAATACGTCTCTCCGCAATATTCTGCTTTAGCCACTTTCCCTACCTCGACATTCATCCCACAAACCGGGTCGAGAGCCTGCCGCGCTGGGGGAATAAGAGCTTTGGCTTTGTCACTGACCATATTTCCCACCAGTCCCATGACCAAGCCCATGGCTATCACAGCAAAGAAGATGAATATTGTGAACTTTAATCCCAGGAGACCATAGGTGACCAGAAGGGCACTTATAGAGGTAGCGGGCGTTGCCACCAGGAAGGCTAGAACTGGTCCCAACCGTGCCCCTTTTTTACGTAGGCTCACCGCTACTGGGAGGGCGCCCAAACAACAGATGGGAAGGATTGTCCCGATAAGGGTGGAGTAAAGGATTGGCTTCACACCCCCTCCACCGAGGTGCCTCTCCACCCACTTTGAGGGAACAAATTCGTGAACTAAACCGCTCAGGAGAAACCCTATTGCTAGGTAGGGCAATACCTCAATGAGATAATCCTTGAATACTATGAAATACTGGACTACCAACTATTTACCTCCACCGTATTCAGATATCCTATTGTAAATGCTTGGGAAAGGTCTTTCTGGTCAAGAGGGAAATCCGTACCAGGAACAGCATTATGGGAACCTCAGTCAGCACGCCCACTACGGTAGCCAGGGCTGCGCCTGACGCTACTCCAAAGAGAGTGGTGGCCACGGCTATGGCGACTTCAAAATGGTTGCTGCCGGCGATGATGGCGGCTGGTATAGCGTCAGCATATCTGAGTTTCATAATGCGGGCGGCCAGATAGGTGATACCAAAGACTACCAGGATATTTACCAGGATAGCCAGAGTTATCATGCCGACTATGGCTGGCAACTCAACGATAATATGACCCTGATAGGTGAACAGGACAACCAATGTGATGAGCAGGGCGATTATCGAGACCTTCCCTAGGTTAGGCTCCAGCTTGGTCTCAAACCATTCCAATCCCTTTCTTTTTATAGTCTCCCTTCGTGTGATGTAACCGGCTATCAAAGGAGTTACAATATAAATTGCCACGGAAAGGGCAATGGTATCCCAGGGTACCCTTATACCGGAAATGCCGAGCAGCAAGACGGCCAGTGGAGCGTACAGCACGACCATGCTGAGTGAATTGATTGCGGTCATTACCAGGGTATGTGCCATATTGCCTCTGGCCAGATAGCTCCAGACCAGCACCATGGCAGTGCATGGGGCAACACCAAGCAATATTGATCCGGCGCGGTATTGTTCAATCTGCTCGGGGGTAAGGAACCTGCCGAAAATAAGGCTTAAGAACAACCAGGCGAACAAAGCCATTGTGAAAGGTTTTACTGCCCAGTTAGCAAACAGAGTAAGCCCTATCGGTTTTGGCGAACGAAGTGCTTTCTTTATTTCCTCCCAGCTTATCTGAACCATAATGGGATAAATCATGGCAAAAAGTAGTATCGCGATCGGGATAGAAATACCTGCCACCTCGAGTCTAGCCAGCATATCGGAAAGCTGTGGGAACAGATGTCCTAATCCAACCCCCGCACCGATACATAAAGCCACCCATAAAGTTAGAAACTTTCCCCAGATACCGAGTTTTCGTTCCTTTTCAGGCATCTTCTCTCCTTTTGTTATTAACCCAAATGCTTATTTAAACTGCGTTACCTCTCTTGAATCTTCCCACAGAATTGGCGACATCACCGCACCTGCTGGTCTACCAGAGTACGCTACATATGGGTTGTAGAAACTCGAACCGAGCGGAGTAGAGGCAGGCGAGGAGCAGTAGCCCCAGAATTATCAGTATGGTGGCACCTACTGGTCTGGAATACTTTGCATAGCGGTCTCCTAAGCTTGAGGTCAGAGCAAAAGCGGCTGTGCCGAAGATAATGAGGTCGTCAAGCATAAAAAAGAGAACATACAAGAGGATGTAGGCATAATATTGGAAGGTGGAGAGACCGGCCAGGGATAGAGCTCGAGTGAAGACCGCCGGAAGTGCTGCGGAACAGACGAATTCGACAGAATTTACCGCAAAGGCCAGAGCTGTAATTCCCGCTATCGTTCCCAAGGTTATAGGGGAGGATACAATCTTCTGTACTTTGGTCATCGTCTTTTTTCGGGATTCCTCATCTGTAACTTTGCAGACAATGACGCCTTTTGTCTCTATCACCTCCCTTATTTGCAATATCCCTCCACCCAGAGCTACCAAACCAACCACAGTTGTCACTACTCTAGAATAGCCAATAAGCAAGTAAGCATTGAGCCACGCTGTCATGAACAGAAAATACAGGACTCCTGAAGCTAAAACAAAAGAGCCGACAATCAACCATATTCTTTTTCTATCTCTCAAGGTCGCTACTAGGGATATAAGGTAAACAAGCACCCACATAGCGCAGGGGTTGAAGCCGTCTACAAGGCCCAGGACTACGGCCAAAGCTGGAAGTGAATAATCAGAAAGTACAATTTCCCCTATCCACGGTAGGACAATCGTGTCTCTGGGTTTTTCACCTGCCGATGGCGGGCAGTTCCCCCTCTTGCATTGTTCCAGGGCTTCCTCAATCGCTCTGCCCGTTGTTTCCTCGGATTCCCAGCCACCAGATACCCAACCATCAATAAGCACTTGATTTTCGGAGATTGTTATGATTGTTATGGGAAACTCCGGCTCGTCTTCTATCCCTAGCTCTTTAAGCATCTCAGACAATAGAGCACTTTCTGTAGGTATAGTGGTGTCGTGTTCAACAATTTGAATTGAGGGGTATTTCTCGGCTAACTTTTCATTAAATGGCCTTTGTTCATCACAGTGTGAACAGCTGGGTAGATAAAAGAAATTGATGTCACCGGTACCTGCCGTTCCTTGACTCGTGAATCCGATAACGATTCCCAGGATTATCAGGGATGTAATCAAATATCTCTTGAAACGGTCCTGAAAAGTGTTTTTTAAAAAATTGGTCACCCTGTTGTATATTGACAAATGCCACCTCAAAATAGCTTCCCCTGTTCAGGATTTTCCGGGTGAAAGGCACATAGCGTGCAGATTATCGCTTGGAAGACTATGCCCTCAGTCAGAACTGCCATTTATCTCGTGCAGGATCCAAATGTACATGTTGAGCAAGACACCACTTGGAGATATATGTTTTTGCTGACCATGTTACCAGCGCTATCAGACACTGTTACTGTGACTCTAATATCAACTGCTCTATTCGGGGCAGTCCAGGTAATCATGGAGCCCTCTCCGGAAAGTTCGCCGCCATCGCATGGCCATTCGTAAATCTTCGTGGCTGGATTCTCGCACTCGATTAACCATTCGTAAGACAGGTCGGTGTCTGTGTCTGCAACGACGCACTCAATATCATACATTTTTTCTTTCCCGACTTTATATCCCCAAGAGTATGTCTTCAGGTAGCAATGTCCGTAAGGGTCTTTTGTGATGGTTAAGGTTTCGATAATCGGTGGTTGCTCCAGCATCGCGCTAATCGATAGGGTTCTCGTATCCAAACCACCGTAGCCATCCTTGACCACGACTGTGATGTCGTATATGCCAACTTCTTGGGGAGCAATCCAGTTTACGACCGCACCTGTGTCAGAAATATCACCCCCGTCGGTTGTCCATTCATAACTCAGTTCATCGCCATCAAGGTCTGTAGCATTACACGTCACCGGAAGACTACTCAGAGGAGTAGTCCAATCTGCATCAGCTATCAGACTGTTAATAGTTGGTGGGCTATTTTGTCTTACAGTGATAATTACATAATCTGTGACTCCGCCACCGCAGCCATCGACCACGATGGCTGTAATATTGTAAGAGCCTACAGAGCGAGGAGCATTCCAGGTAACCGTAGCTCCTGCCCCGGTTATTTCGCCTCCGCTCGCTAACCATCCATAGCTTAGCTCGTCGCCATCAGGGTCTGTAGCATTACATACAATCTGGCAGCTTCCCGAAGGAATAACTTTCTCCGGATTAGCTTCCACGCTGGTGATAATCGGCGGATGGTTGGTTAGCATCGTGTAAAATAGAATTGTAAGTAACACCGCTGCCGCCACAATTCCCACCATTACTAGATATCTTTTTTTGTTCATCAGTTTCTCTCTCCTGAAGCCTCTTTTATTCAGGCTTATGTCGAGGGCATCGCATATATTATCACTTTTGTAAAGTGATGGAAACTACCGCATATCTTTGCTTAGTTCGAGCAAAGACATCTTGGCTGTTGAAGTGACTTCGCAACTGAAGAGTTGTTTCATATCTCCGTTGAGCAGAATGCGCCGGGTTCTCGTTCCTTTTCAAGCATCTGCTGTACAAGAGGCTCAGGGTGTACAGGTCGCCACCGGGAAGGCTATGCCCTTAGCTAGAATCGCTATTTATCTCCTGATATCACCAAATCTGACATGATACGCAAGGCACCACTTCGAAAGCTATGCTCTTTCTGACCCAATTATCTACGTCATCAAATACTTTTACCGTGACTGTGATATCACCTTCCGTATTCGGGGCAGTCCAGGTAATCAGAGAGCCCTCCCCGGAAATATTGCCGCCTGTGCATGACCATTCGTAAACTAGTTCGCCTGTGCCTGAAGCAATGCACTCAATAGCGTAATCGTATGTTTTCCCGACCTTGTACCCGGTGGTAGTTTTTTTCAAGTATGGGTGCCCTATGGCAGTAACAATCAGGTCATCAATAACTGGCGGAGAACCATTTGACGCGACGAGAGCTATCAACCCTGTGGCATTCTTATCCAGAGTATCACTAACCACAACTGTGATGTCGTACATACCAACTTCTTCAGGAGCAATCCAGTTTACAACTGCACCCGTGCCCGAAATATTACCTCCGCCAGCCGACCAGTTATAGTTTAGCTCGTCGCCCTCGGGGTCTGAAGCAGTACACGTCACCTGGAGACTACCTAAAGGAGCGGTCCAGTAGTCTGGCTCAGCTTCCAGGCTCGTGATAATTGGCCGATAGTTGACCGTGCAAGATGAGGCCAAGAGCAGCACTGCTACCGCCATAATTACCAGGCACCTTTTTTTGTTCATTAGTTTCTCTCTCCTGAAGCTGCTTTTGTTCAAGCCTATATCCAGAGTATCACATATCTATTATACATCTTCTGCAGGGGTGATGGAAACTATCGTTTGAATGACTTTCTCACCATGGCTGACCGCGTTAAACCAGGTAAAGTCTCTGGCTATACCATAACGAATGGTTGGTGTATTTTAGCCTAAGCTCTGAATTATGCAGCCAAAATCACCTTTATTTCGTCTCCCACCGCCGTGCTCAGAAAGTCACAAGCGCTTCCGTCTCTTAACGATACTTCAAGATAACCGCTGCTGCCCACAATAGCCATTACCCCTTTATTTTGCGCGTAGTAATCGCTGATACCTTGAATACAGCGCCCAGCTACCTCAACCATGACATCCTTTCCAGGCAAGTCGCTGCTTTTAATATTTGTAATCAAGTTGCCAAAGCGGTCAATATGTAAGACCTGGCCAACTAAATTACCTTCTGGGTTCAGGGAGGGCTTTGGGATAGAGAGGACATGCAGGGAGTTAATTTTCTCTCCGAATTCATAGAGAGAAATGCCTAGAGAGAGGCCAGCAGCCACCGGAGCAAAAATATCTCTTCCATGGAAGGTAGAGCTGACTGGATGTCGCCAGAAGCGAGGGTCAGTAATGGCTACGATTTCAAGGCCCTTCTTAAAGACTATCTCTTTGAGGTCATGAGTATGTTCGGTTAACGAGCGACTTTCAATGGGAACTAAATCGTCAATGATATAGCTAAGGATGCCATTATCGGGGGCAACGAAGAGGGCCGAAGGTGTTTGCAGTATTATTCCCTGGCGCCCACTACCTACGCCGGGGTCAACAATAGCTATATGAATTGTTTGCTTAGGGAAGTAGCGATAAGCAACACTAAGTATGAAAGCGGCATGAAGGATATTCTGCGGCTCGATAGAATGGCTGATGTCTATAATATTAGCTTCAGGGTTGATGCTTAAAATAGCGCCTTTCACAGCACCAACGTAAGCATCATCATAGCCAAAGTCGGTAGTCAGAGTTATTATGGGACTCATCTATAGGTACTAAGTCTGAGCAGCGATTAAAGCAGCAAAAACGACAAGCAGGACGGCTAAGATTATGGTTAGTTTGAAAAGGGTGCTTTCTATCCCTCGCCGAGTTCGATACACTGAGTCAGCTTGCCCAAAGATACCCCCTATGCCTCCACCACGTAACTGAAATAATACAGTAGCAACTAAGGCTATTGATATCAGCATCTGGGCGATTAAAAAATGAGTAGGCAATTTATTTACCTCCTAGCTCCTCTCTAATAATATCTCTCACCACGCCCGGATTAGCCCTTCCTCTGGTAGCTTTCATTACCTGCCCTATAATAAACGTCAAAGCTTGCTGTTTGCCAGAGGCATAATCTGCTACTGCTCCGGTATTATTGACCATCACTTGTTTTACCACTTCCCTTATTTCATCGGCATCGCTAATCTGGCTGAGTTTCTTTTCTGTTATAATCTCGCTGGCTCCCTTGCCAGTGTGAAACATCTCCTCAAGCACTGCCTTGGCAGCGGGTCCACTTATAGTGCCATTATCTACCAAGCCCAGCATTTCTGCAAGGTGTCTCGGACTTATTTTAACATTTTCAATCTCAGTGTTGGTAGCGTTAAGCAGTCGGCTGAAATCTCCTAAAAGCCAGTTACTAACCATTTTGGTCTTGCCAGGGTCCATTAGCTTAACACAGTTTTCAAAATAATGTGCCATGGCTTTGGAGCTAGTTAGAATATTAGCATCGTACAAAGGCAAGCCGTATTGGTTCGTAAATCGGTCTCTGCGCGCTTCGGGTAATTCAGGGAGGCTTGCTCTGATTTCCTCTATCCAGGCTCGATTTAAAACCAGGGGAGGCAAATCAGGTTCGGGAAAATATCGGTAATCATTAGCATACTCTTTAGTTCTCTGGGTCACTGTTATGCCTGCTTCCTCTATCCAACCTCTGGTTTCCTGTACCAGTTCTCCACTTTCTTCAAGCACCTTTGTTTGTCGCCTCGCTTCATATTCCAGGGCTTGGTACACTGCTTTGAAGCTGTTCATATTTTTAACTTCCACCTTGGGCAAGAGCTTTTTGCTATTTGACGGGCGGATGCTTATGTTGGCATCACATCTAAAGCTTCCTTCCTCCATGTTGCCGGTGGACACCCCCAGATAACGCAAGATATTGTGTAACTTGATAAGATAATCTCGAGCCTCTTCGGGGGAACTTATTTCGGGCTCGCTAACAACTTCCATCAAGGGCACCCCGGAGCGATTGACGTCTATTAGACTATCATCCCCCCTGTGCCACAATTTAGCGACATCCTCTTCGAGATGCACCCTGGTGATATTGATTTTTTTCCTGGCACCATCGCTATCAATGGTTAGCCAACCTCCTTTTCCAATGGGAGCATCATACTGGGAAATCTGGTAACCTTTCATCAGGTCAGGGTAAAAGTAATTCTTACGGTCGAACTTGGTATATTCGGGGATGGTGCAATTTAAAGCCAGAGCGGTCATTACTGTATATTCTATTGCCTTTTCATTGATGACAGGGAGGACGCCGGGCATACCCAGGCAGACGGGGCAGACATGGGTATTAGGAGGAGCGCTGGCATAATCAGTGCTGCAGCTACAGAACATCTTACTCTTGGTTAATAGCTGAGTATGGACCTCCAGGCCGATGACGATTTCGTAGGTCATAGCTTTCGCGAAGTATAGCAGTGTTGTCAGGCAGGGGCAAGGAACAGCCGAATTGACCCGCACTTTGAAGTATTGTTAAAATTGAATTTGCGGGGATATAGCTCAGTCGGGAGAGCGCTGCGCTCGCATCGCAGAGGTCGGGGGTTCGAATCCCCCTATCTCCACCATGCCCCTGTAGCTCAGTTGGATAGAGCAGCGGTTTCCTAAACCGTGTGCCCGGGTTCGAGTCCCGGCAGGGGTACCACATAGACTAACTCTCTTAAAGTCTTCATACCGTAAATGTGACCAAATGTGAAGTTGTTACTTTCAGACTTTGTGAAGTGCAACAATTTGCCAAATCTGGGTGATTACTTGAGGTGCTTTAACCACTGCTGGCGGAACTTGTTGACCTTGGGAGCAATTACCATCTGGCAGTATCCCTGCTCCGGGTGTTGAGAAAAGTATCCTTGGTGGTAGTCTTCTGCAAGATAGAACGTATGCAGGGGAACAATCTGCGTGACTATGGGTTTCTTCCACAGGTGAGCTGTATTGAGTTCTGCAAGAAGCTCCTCGGCAATGGCTTTTTGCTGCTCGCTGTGGTAGAAAATTGCCGAACGATACTGTGTGCCTACATCTGCACCCTGCCGGTTCAGTGTCGTTGGGTCATGGATAGAGAAGAAAATCTCCAAGATTTCCCGATACGATATCCTTAAAGGGTCGAAACTTACCTGAACCGCCTCAGCATGGCCAGTTTTACTACTGCAGACCTGCTCGTATGTTGGATTAACAGTGGTGCCACCGGTGTAGCCAGAAACAACGTTCTCAACACCGTCAACTTCCCTGAAAACCGCCTCGATACACCAGAAACAACCGCCGGCGAGGGTAGCAACTTCCAATGAGGCTGCCTGGTTCATAGTTGATCCTCGGATACGAATTTTAGTGCAAGGCCGTTCATGCAATAGCGTTTGCCGGTCGGTGGTGGGCCATCATCAAATACATGACCTAGGTGTGAGTCACAACGGGCACAGAGGACCTCCGTTCGCACCATTCCCAGACTCGTATCAGGTTGTTCTACTACGTTCAACGGTGAGATTGGCTCATAATAACTAGGCCAGCCTGTCCCCGATTCGAACTTGGTGGAACTACGGAAAAGATCAGTGCCACAGCGTACACACTGGAAGATACCCGGTTTGTGGACAGTACTGAAGGTGCAGGTACCCGGAGATTCCGTTCCTTTCTTGGTAGTGATTTCATACTGCCTCTCGGTCAGTAACTTCTTCCAGTCCGCATCCGACTTCTCGATTTTCTCTACCGTCACAATCTTGTTTTGTCTGGCATCATAAATCTGTACGGTTGTAATCTCTGCACCTCCTTCTAAGTATTATAAATATATCCACATGCGAGGTAAAAAGATTGTGTAAATTCAATGGTGGCCATCTTTCTCCTCCTTCAGTAACAATGACGTTGTAATAACGAGTGGTTTGCATTAATGTTATAATATTCATCGCTGGTTGTAAAAATGTAGAACTGACCCGGAGGGATGCAAGATGGCTATTGAGTCCCCAAGATATCAAACAGTCTATAAGGGCAAGAAATTCGAAATCCGGGAGTATGAAGAATATATACTAGCAGAAGTTGAAATCGATGGTGATTTCGGTTCTGCTTTGCAGAAAGGGTTTAGGGTACTGGCTGACTATATTTTTGGCGGAAATACTTCTAGAGCTCGTATCAATATGACTGTGCCGGTCACGGAGCAAGCTGTGCCCAGTGAAAAAATTGAAATGACCGCTCCGGTAACATCGTCTCCCATTGAGGAAGGCAAGAAATACAGAATAGCCTTCACAATGCCATCTAAATACACTCTGGAGAATCTACCCGAGCCGGCAAATAAAATGATATCATTCCGCAAGGTAAGTAAGCACAAAGTTGCTGCGTTACGGTTTTCAGGGAATCTCAATAGCAAATTGGCCACGCGTAAGGCTCAGGAACTGGGAACCTGGCTGGATGAAAACAAATACCCTAAAAAGAGCGGCTTTGTCTTTGCACAATACAACCCACCCTGGATACCTGGTATTTTCCGAAAGAACGAAGTATTGACCGAGGTTTGACAAGAATCGGACTCGTGCTGATCAACGTTGGAGTAGTAATACAATTAGCCTGGAAGAAGGTTTACTCTGCTGGTATAGGGTGACGCATCGTAGCAGCTGTGTCGGCCCAATTTTGGGGATAACAAGTTGACCGTACTGTAAATATGATGCCCTACTACTAGCAGGTCTTGAAATGAAAAACCCTGACGAACTACCAGAGCTGATAAAAAGACTTCTCGCTTCTCAACGCTTCGCTGTAATAGCAACACAGTCCGAGGGACAGCCATACAGCAACCTGGTAGCCTTTGCTGAAGCGGACAATCTGAGGAGCCTGTTCTTTGTAACCAGCAGGGGCACTAAAAAGTACTCAAACACTATTGCAAATAAACGAGTCGCTGTACTTGTTGATAGCAGAACAAATCAGGCATCGGATCTTAATAGGGCGATAGCCATCACTGCTCTGGGTACTGTTGAAGAAGTCGCCACAGATAACAAGGACTACCTTTCAGGAATATACCTCTCCAAACATCCTCAGCTCGAAGATTTTCTCCATAAGCCATCAAATGCGCTCATGAGGATTGCCGTAACTGACTACATTGTTGCTAGTTTCGAAAGCGTAAGGCGTTTGCGTATAGGCTAAAATTAAATACATCCTCAGAATGTGCCAACATTATATGGGTAAGACACGAGCCACGTATTCCTAAACCGCGTGTCGGGCGTTCGAGTCGCCCCAGGGGTACTTTTAATTATAATTATGCTGCTTCAGGGGTGTAGCCCAGTAATTATTTTCCGCATCCCCAAGCTGGGTAGTTACATATATCCTGAGTTCTGTCATAAGGCTACTCTTGACTGCCAAACCATATCCTACGTTATGGGGCATAGCCTCCAGGCGGAGTACACTAGTCATTGCGAGGCTGACGAACTGTAGTGGCGGAGGTAAAAGGGAAAGGACTCAATTCAGCGTCTTTTTTCTCGGGCAACTTTCTTTCTGCCTTGTCTTTTTGTTCGGGCAGCTCTCCTTTTACGCACGAAGAAAATCACCAGTCCCGCTGTCACCACCACTGCCGCTATAATCCCGCCAATTAACGGCCAGTTGAGTGGTGGTTTCTCTTCAAAGTTGGCAGTTATGGTGTAGTTGCCGTGCATGGTGATGACGGTTGTGGCGGCGTTGACATTGGCGATAGTGTCCACATCACCACTCCAGTTGGCAAGGCGGTAGCCTACCTCGGGCCTGGCAATCACGCGGACCATTACTCCAGCATTATAAGTGAATGCCCCTTCGCCAGGGGTGATTACGGAACCGTTAGGAGTGCTGGAGATGGTAAGGGTATGCTCGACAACTCCCAGGTTCCACTTGGCAAGCTCGATATCAGGGCCTGCGGCGACCACGGTACCGTCAGTTTTAAGCCCAACTGTGTGGTACCAGCCTGCGGCGAGTTGAATGATATCCGCCCAATCACTGACATTGCACTGCCTGTAGGAGTTATCTCCCGCGCTGACCACAGTTTTGTCATGTCTAAGCCCAACCGTGTGGCTGCCGCCCGTGGCAACCTGGGTAATATTTGTCCAGTTGCCGACACCTAATTGTCCATAAAGGTTTCGTCCTCTGGCAATTACGCTGCCATTGTCCAGGAGTCCAATCGTTTGTATGCTACCTGCGGCGACCTGGGAGATGTCGGTCAACTGCTCTACGGCAACCTGTCCATATTCGTTGTCTCCCACGGCGACCACAGTGCCGTCTTTCTTGAGTCCCACCGTATGTTGCATACCCGCGGCAATCTGTTTTATGTCTGTCCAGTTGCCGACGTTGCACTCCCCTTCGTAATTGTCTCCCACAGCAATGACGGTACCGTCAGTTTTGAGCCCTACTGTGTGCTGCCGTCCGGCGGCGACCTGGATAATGTCCATCCAGTTGCCGACAGCGCACTGCCCATAGTAGTTGTCTCCCACGGCTGCCACAGTGCCGTCTTTCTTGAGTCCTACTGTGTGATAGCCGCCCGCGGCGACTTGAATGATGTCCGTCCAGTTGCCGACATTGCACTGCCCGTGGCCGTTGTATCCCACGGCAACCACAGTGCCGTCGGTTTTAAGCCCTACCGTGTGATAATAGCCCGCGGTAACTCGTTCCATGTCCGCCCAGTTGCTGACCTCGCACTGCCCATGGTACATATTTCCCACCGCTACTACGGTGCCGTCGGCTTTAAGCCCCACTGTGTGCCAGCCGCCTGTGGCGACCCCGACGATATTTGTCCAACCCCCGACATCGCGCTGCCCATCGTCGTTCTTTCCCACGGCGACCACAGTGCCATCGGTCTTAAGCCCTACCGTGTGGTCGTAGCCTGCGGCGACTTGCACGATATCCGTCCAGTTGCCGACATTACATTGCCCGTCGTTATTATTTCCCGTAGCCACCACGGTGCCGTCAGCCTTAAGCCCCACCGTGTGATAGCTGCCAGCGGCTAGCTGGACGATGTTCCTCCAATCGCCGACATCGCTCTGCCCAGCCGAGCTGTATCCCACAGCAACCACCCTGCCATTCGCTTTAAGCCCCACCGTGTGACCAAAGCCGGCGGCGACCTGGATGATGTCCCTCCAGTCCTCAACGTCGCACTGCCTGCCGCCGTTCCATCCCACAGCGATTACTGTGCCATCGGCTTTAATTCCTACTGTGTGTTGCACGCCTGCGGCAACCATCACGATGTCTGTCCAGTTGCCGACATTGCACTGCCCGGAGGTGTTATCTCCCACGGCAACCACGGTACCGTCAGCCTTAAGCCCCACCGTGTGCTGGCTACCAGCGGCCAGTTGTACGATGTCTTCCCAGCTATCGGCATCACATTGCCCATAGAGATTTTCTCCTACAGCAACCACAGTGCCGTCGTCCTTAAGCCCCACTGTGTGATAGAAGCCTGCGGCAACCATGGGCGTCGCTTGCCCTTGAGTTGTGTTCAGTGCCATTGCGGAAGCAAGGCTGGGGCTATCTACTGCCGAAATAATAGAATGGTCATTTGGCAGATGCATGGTTGCTGAAGCTCCCGCTACCGAAGCCGGAAGAATCAGGCCAAAAACCAGAACGATAGCGAATAGAGCTGGTATGAACATCTTTCTATTTTTCATTGTTACCTCCGATTATCCGTCATCTGAAAACTGAAACACCTTTCCTGTGTATGGAAGTCTCCCTCACGCAGTGGCAGAGTCTTAAATCTTTCTCACTCATGCCTTTTTCCAGTACTTCTCCCTCAACTCTCTCTTCAAAATCTTGCCGGCCGGGTTCTTGGGCAGAGAATCGACAAACTCAACGGTCTTTGGTGTCTTATAACCTGCCATGTGTTTTTTGCAGAAGGCGATGAGCTCTTCGGCAGTAGTGCTTGCTCCCTTCCTTGTTGTTACTACAGCGTGAACTTTTTCTACCCAGTACGGGTCGGGGACGCCGATGACCGCTGCCTCCAGAACTGCGGGATGCTGGTAGAGAATCTCCTCTACTTCCCTGGGATAGACATTTTCCCCACCGGAAATAATCATGTCCTTTTTCCGGTCGGCAAGGTAGATATAACCCTCATCATCGTAATAACCCATATCCCCGGTATGGACCCAACCATTGATAAGGGTTTCTCTGGTTTCCTCAGGCTTGTGCCAGTATTCAATCATAATGTGCTTACTTCGTACTATTATCTCGCCCATTTCATCAGGCTCGACATCGTTACCTTCCTCATCCACAATTCTGACCTGCACTCCGATATCTGGTTTACCCGCTGATGTGAGTTTTCTCTGTTTCTTCTCGGGTCTATCCAGGACATTGTGGTCCTCTTTTGACAGGTGGGAGATGGCTGGACCAGTTTCACTCTGCCCGTATCCTTGGGCAACAATAGGACCAAAAACCTTCATCCCTTTCTTCAGCACTTCCAGAGGCATGGGTGAGCCTCCGTACCACAGCATCTTCATAGAACTGATATCATACTTATTAAAGTCAGGTACGTTAAGCATCGCCACCAGGTGGGTTGGCACAAAGTCCATATGGGTGGCCTGCTCATCTTGAATAATTTGCAGTGTTGCTGCGGGGTCAAAGAATTTCATAATGATATTGCATCCGCCGATGTACAGTGTACTCCGGAAATGGGTATTACCCGCAATATGGAAGAGAGGCGTTATCTGAACATGCCTGTGCCCAGGTTGTAGGCCCATATTTATAACTAGAGTCTTGGCGTCGTCGATGAAGCAACGTTGAGTATATAGAGCACCACGGGGCACGCCGGTAGTGCCGCTGGTGTAAATGATGCAAACCGGGTCGTCCTCGTCTATCTGAACATCAGGCTCTGCCTTGGAATAACTAGTCAGCAGGTCACGGTGGTATACCATATCGGGAACGGAGGCTTCAAGGGAGATGAAGTTTTTTACCTTGGGCAGGTGCGGTCGCAGCTGATTAGCCATCTCCATTAATTCAGGTCCCACGAAGAGGCTGTTGGCTTCAGAATAGTTGATGATATACTCCAGCTCCTGTTCTCTCAACCTGGGATTAAACGGCGACGCAATGAATCCTCCCTTCATCGCTGCCCCGTAGAATTCAATATACCCAAGGCAACTCCAGGACAGGATGCCAATTACATCTCCTTTCTTGACCCCCATTGCCTGCAAGGCGTGTATCAGGCTATTTACTCGGGCGTTAAACTCGGAGAAAGTTATCCTCTTGGCCCCGTACACGAAAGCTTCTTGGTCTGGTTCTAGGAGTGCGTGTCTGTGGATGATGTGGGCGAAGGTGCCTATGTTGTACCGACTTAGCTCGCTTAATATATTCCTTGTTGGCATTCTTCCCTCCCTGTTATTTACTTTATACTATTTCTGCTGCTCCTGGCGCTGCCGATACGCTCCAATATAACGTCGGGCATGTTTATCGCGACCCAGGATAAGGTCAGCGGCCATGACGGTCGGTCTTACCTTGACGGCATCTGTGATAAGACAGGTGATACCTGCGGCAACAACCATGGCCACGAAGGCATTATTTATCAGTTCGCGGTCGGGCAAGCCGAAGGAGATATTGCTGGCTCCCAGTGTCATGTTCACCCCTAATTCAGCCTTCATTGTTCGAATGGCTTCCATGACTGCCAGTCCCGAGCTGGTATCAGCACCCACGGCGAAAGCCAGGCAATCAATGACAATGTTCTCTCGGCTGATGCCCATTGCCTCAGCACGCTCCACTATCTTATGGGCAATGCTTACCCTCCGTTTGGCATCCTTCGGGATACCCTCGTCATCCTGCACCAGACCGACGACTGCTGCCTTATATTCCTTGACCATAGGTAGAATCCTGGCTAAGGAACGCTCTTCTCCGGTAACTGAATTGATAAGTGGTTTGCCCTTGTAGATTTTTACTGCTGCTTCCAAAGCTGCCAGATTATTACTGTCAATACATAGAGGTACATCTACTGTGTCCATCACTGCCTGGACTGCCCGGGGGAGCAGAGTTACCTCGTCGACGCCGAATGTCCCCACGTTAACGTCCAGAATATCCGCCCCGGCTTGCACTTGGGCCAGGGCTTCCCTGCGGACAATCTCCAGGTCGCCGGCCTTCAGGGCTTCCGCCAGTCTTTTCTTGCCGGCGG
>DATBWO010000147.1:0-6617 GCA_036514775.1 Dehalococcoidia bacterium
GGGAGTATATCGCCGCTGGCGATGTCTTTCAAGTCAATCTCTCTCAAAGGTTTATGGACAAAGCCAAGGCTCTGATTCGAGCTTTGCAGTTAGCATCAGAGGTGGTTGTAGCCGCAAAATATTGAAAAACTGGCGCTTAT
Source organism: Dehalococcoidia bacterium (assembly GCA_036514775.1). Taxonomy (GTDB): domain Bacteria; phylum Chloroflexota; class Dehalococcoidia; order GIF9; family AB-539-J10; genus RBG-13-51-36. Next base: position 141 of record DATBWO010000147.1, read on the forward strand.
ACCATATAATAGCAGGCTGGGCAGGAGCAATTACTTTATATAATCTTCCGCATGATTTCGTGTGAGAATCCCTCTTTGAATGGGAAATCACAAGGAGCTCCGCAGTTAATGATAATCATAAGGAGGCTTAATCATGGCTGATGAGTCTGACAAAAGTCTGAATCTGAAAAAGCTAGAAGCACTAGAGAAGAAACGAGAACATATTATGCAAATGGGAGGGCCCAAGGCGATTGAAGAGCGCCATAAGAAAGGGCAGATGTCGGCGCGGGAGAGGATAGAGTACTTCTTCGACCCCGGCACATTCACAGAAATAGGATTGTTTGTTAAGCACAGGACAACCGCTTTTGGCATGGACAAAAGGGAGGTGCCCGCTGAAGGAGTAATTACTGGCTTCGGCAAAGTGAATGGCAGGTATGTCGTTGCTGCTGCCGAGGATTTTACCGCACTGGCGGGCACCTTTGGCGAATATCACGGTAAGAAATTTGTTCGCGCAATAGAGTTCGCTAAAGATAACGGATGGCCATTTATAGGCATGAATGACTCCGGAGGGGCTCGACTGCAAGAGGGGATGGATACCCTGGAAGCCTATGGATGGCTTTTTAGAGCTCAAATACTTGCGTCGGGGATAATACCCCAGATAGCCCTGCTTATGGGCCCTTGTTTAGGGGGACAAGCATATCATCCCATAATGCAGGATTTCCTCATTCAAACCAAGCATACGGGATTTATGGGTATTGCTGGCCCGGCTTTTGTCAAAACGCAAACCGGGGAGACAATCAGCCTGGAGGAACTCTCCGGCTACAAAGCCCACGCTATCAAATCCGGGCAAACACATATCGTGGCTGAAGATGATGCGGATTGTCTGGATAAGTGCAAGGAACTTTTGTCCTTTTTGCCTTCCTGTAACAAAGAGAAACCACCCCGCATCCCAACAGACGATGACCCGGCAAGGAAAGAGGATTTGCTTAGCCTGATGCCAGAACATCCATACGAACCTTTCGATATGTATGAGGTCATCGGGAAAATAGTTGACCATGGTTATTTCTTTGAGACCCTGGGACTCCACGCCCGGAATATAATCACAGGTTTTGCTCGCTTCAACGGGCGACCTGTGGGAATAGTAGCAAACCAACCGAAGTGGGTGGCTGGTTGCTTAGATATTGATGCTTCCGACAAAGCAGCCAGGTTTATCAGGTTTTGCGACTTATTCAACATTCCCCTGCTCACTCTGCAGGATTGCCCGGGATATCTGATAGGTTCTCAGCAAGATTGGGGTGGAATCCTACGCCATGGCGCCAAGCTGCTTTTTGCCTGGACTGATGCCACCGTGCCCCTGATTGCCATCATACTTAGAAAATCCTATGCCGGAGCTCACTACGGCATGCTGGACAAATCTATTGGGGCTGATTTTGTCTATGCCTGGCCTACTGCCCAAATTACCATTGTCGGCGCTGAAACTGCTGCCAGTGTTATCTTCGCCAAAGAAATAAAGGAGGCGGACAAGCCCAATGAGGTGCGAGAAAAAAGGATAAAGGAATATTCAGAGCTCTACGAAAACCCCTATTGCGCTGCCGAGAGAGGCTATGTCGACGACGTGATAGACCCCGCCGATACCAGAAAATTCATAAACAAGACGCTGGATGTTCTGGAAAATAAATGTGTGGCTAGGCCGTGGAGGAAGTATTCCAACATCAATCTCTAAGAAAGGAGGAAGAAGATGGATTTCGGCTTCACAGAAGAGCAGAACAAGTTTAGACAGGAGGTGCGCCACTTTTTAGAGGAGGAGATAAAGAAGGGGTATTGGAAACCTACCTGTGATGCCTGGATACAAGGTTTTGACCCTGAATTTACCAAACGGGTGGCGCAGAGGGGCTGGATAGGTCTGACCTGGCCCAAAGAGTATGGAGGGCAGGGGCTCAGCTATATAGACCGACTCATACTCACCGAGGAAATGTTGAGATATGGGGCACCAGCGGCTTGCCACTGGTTTGCCGACCGCCAAATAGGCGGCTCTATCGTCACCTATGGCACTGACGGGCAAAAGAGGGAGTTATTACCCAAGATTATAGCGGGAGAAGCGTATATCGGTCTGGGAATGAGTGAAACGGAGGCTGGCTGTGACTTAGCCTCACTGCAAACTAGAGCTATCGAAGACGGAGACAACTATATAATGAATGGGCAAAAGACGTGGACCAGTGGTGGCTCGTTTGTAAATTATTTCTACTTATTAGCTAGAACCGACCCAGAGGCACCCAAACATAGAGGTATTAGCGAGTTCATTATTCCAGCGGATTTGCCTGGGATTAAGCGCATCCCTATGATAGATATTACTGGTACTGAGGCCTGGAACGACGTCTTCTTTGACGAAGTACGCGTCCCCAAGAAATGTTTAATAGGAGAGAAAAACCGTGGTTTCCTGCAAGCCCTTCAGCAGCTTGATTACGAGAGAAGCGGGATGGAACGACTCATGGGCAACTATCCCCTCTTTGAGGCTATTATACAGTTTACCAAAGAAAATAAATTGTCCCAGGAATCTGTGATTCGCAATAAACTAGCTCAGCTCCAGATTGAATTTGAAGTTGGGCGGCTACTTATTTATAGAGTGGCGTCGGTTATGGACGCGGGACGGGCTCCCAACTGGGAAGCAGCCATGTCCAAGGCATATTCCACCGCATTTGAACAAAGGCTAGCCAATGTCGCTATGGAAGTACTAGGGAATTATGGGCAACTGGTAAGCGACTCCAAATTAGCTCCTATTCGAGGACTGGCAGCGCATTCCTATCTGAGTTCCAAAGGTTACAGCCTCCAAGCAGGTACATCAGAGATACTAAAGAACGTCCTGGCTACCAGAGGATTGGGGCTGCCAAGCTCGTAATACGTTACCTTGAGCGAAGAAGGACCCAATGACTCAAAGATTCTTCGCGGCAAACGAGAATGGCGCTTGAAATGTTTGATACAGGAGGATAGCAATGAAATTAACTCTTACTGAAGAACAAGAAATGCTAAAAAAGACAGCCCGCGATTTCCTGACTGAGAAGTGCCTGAAAAAATTCGTTAAACAGATGGAAGAAAGCGAGACAGGCTATTCCAGAGAACTTTGGCAGGAGATGGCTGAGCTAGGCTGGATAGGCTTGGCCTTCCCCGAGGAATATGGCGGCGGCGGTATGAATTTTCTCGACCTAGTGGTGTTACTAGAGGAGATGGGACGGGCTTGTTTACCTAGCCCTTTTTTCTCCACAGTAGTTCTTGGTGGCTTGCCCATCTTGAACCTCGGCAGCGAGGAGCAAAAACAAGAGTACCTACCCAAGCTAATTCGCGGGGAGAAAATCTTCACCTTAGCCCTGACTGAGTCCGGCTATCGCCAATACGATGCCTGTTCAATCACAGTCAAGGCTACTCCTGATGGTGGCAACTATACCATCAAGGGCACAAAACTGTTTGTCCCTGATGCTCATATAGTTGATTACTTGTTGTGTGTCGCCAGAACCAAACCCAAAGATGGAATCACCATATTTCTGGCCGATGCCAAGAATCCCAGAATAAATTATACCGTCTTGAAGACCATCGCCAGTGACAAGCTATGCGAGGTGGTTTTTGACCAAATGTCAGTACCTAAAGCTAATATTTTGGGACGGCTGAACCAGGGATGGGGTGCAATGCAAAAGATAATTGAGCGGGCAGCGGTGGGAAAATGCTGTGAGATGGTCGGCAATCTGCAGCGAGTACTGGAGATGACCGTGGACTATGCCAAGGAAAGAAAACAATTTGACCGTCCCATCGGTAGCTTCCAAATAATACAGCACTATTGCGCCGACATGGCAACCGATATTGATGGTGCCCGATTTAGCACCTACCAGGCAGCCTGGATGTTAAGCGAAGGACTCCCTTGCACCAAAGAAGTAGCCATAGCCAAGGCCTGGACGAGTCAAGCCTCCCAGCGCGTCGTTGCCCTGGCACACCAAATTCACGGAGCTATCGGCGTTACCATAGAACATGACCTGCACTATTACACCAGGCGCGCCAAAGCCGCAGAGCTTGCCTTTGGCGATGCCAATTTCTACCGGGAGGTAGTAGCCAAAGAGATGGGATTGTAAGCATCCGTCGGACAGCGAAAACCTTGAGATTCTTCACTTCGTTCAGAATGACAAAAAGCCAAGGGCTCAAGGTGACATGGTCACTAGCACTTAAAGAAGATTAGCTAAGGTCATCAAGCTTCGTTTCTAATTTCTTTTGTCCTAAAGCTACTGTCAAATCTCCCCGAGTTCTTTCTATAATGCCTCTTATGGCATCTGTAGTTCGCCTCAAACCATGAGCGAGCAATTCTGGAAAATCCATGGTTATCAATATCCCGTAGATTTCATCCATTACAGTCAGTAGCTCCTCGCAACGGGAAAAGTCTCCCCGCCTTAGGCTATCTAATATATACCTCCGCAACTCACCAACGGATTCGCCCAAGCCATCCAGGTAGGCAGCATTGCTTACGCCCAGTGCTCTCGGCTTCGGCAAGTCTTTCCCGGCAATCAAAGCTAAGGTTATATATCCTTCAACAAACTCCTTTTGAGCATCGTGAACAAAACCTGAATGAAGTAGTCTTCCATGTCCGGCCAGGTCGTAGTTTAGTTCTCGAAGTAATTCATGAGCTGAATTAAGGAGTTGCTTTGCCTTATTGTGCTCCTGACGATGCACGGCGCGTATGGCATCAGCGCTGTAACGGATGACCTGACGACAACTACGCAAGGCTTTTTCTCGCGCCTCATCCTCAGCCATAAACAAGGGACGAAGCTTCGCAGCGATAATCTCCAAATCTTCTACTGGTTTTGACATCTCAATTCATTCAATAGCCTGTCTTCGTTCGAAGTCCTGCGTTTTCTGTCATTCTGAGGGAGTCCCGATGAAATCGGGACGACCGAAGAATCTCGCCCAGGACGACATATAAAGACCCTTCGCTAACGCTCAGGGTGACAATTAAACGCTCTGACATTTCTCCTTTGCTAGGTCGATTTCTGATATCAGTCGCTGCACAGCTCCCTTGACATCTTTCTCACCCAGGACAGCGCTAATCACAGCTACAGCATCAGCACCAGCAGCCACTACTTCACCGACATTATTTTGGTTTATACCGCCAATGGCTACTAGAGGTGTAGATACTGTTCGCCTGAGTTCTTTGAGCATATCCACTCCCACCACAGTGGCTCCCTTTTTCGTTGTCGTGGGAAATATAGAGCCCACGGCGATATAATCTGCTCCTTCATTTTGAGCTTTTGCGGCCTGGGATACTGTGGTTACGGAACAGCCCACTATTTTGTCTATGGGCAATTCCTTGCGGATTACAGGCAGAGGCAGATCCCCCTGCCCAATGTGAAGCCCATCGGCGTCAACAGCCATAGCTAAGTCGAGGTAATCATTTATTATAAATAGAACATCCGCTTGGCTACAGAGCTCCCTGAGCTTTTGCGCCACGAGTAGCAGTTCCCCCTTTTTGTCCCGATAAAATCGGGACTTATCGCGCAGCTGGATTACCCTGGCACCTCCCTGAATAATTTGGGCGGCAATGTCCAGCTCATCCCTGCCAGCCAGAAATTGCCTATCCAGAATAACGTAAAGCCCGGTCATCCTTTCTATTTTGTCCCGGCGTGATATTCTGGAAATCAAATCTCGCTCTAAGGTATAAAGAGCAAATCTCGCCTGCTCGAATTTTGCTGAATTCAGCATTGAACTTATCTGTGGCAATTTAGCTAGCTCCTCTATCACGCGAAGAGACTCTTCCACCCTTTTAGCATTGGCTGTAACTAAATCCAGCAAGCCCCGCAGCGAGGCTGTTTCCATGGTTAGTTCTCTATCATTCGAGTGAGGGCGCCCAACATCATGTTCGGAATCTCTGTGAGATAAGAGCCCTACTCTCAGCGATTTAGTCTCCTGGGCTAAATCATGACGTAGAGTCTTTAACCGCTGGCTCAAATCAGCATCGTTGAGAAGAAAGCGAGCGACATCTTCCAGAATCCGCAAGCCTTCACTAGAGCGGTTTAGATTGGCATCAATCATACGCAGCAGTTGGTGAGACATTGTAATAATCCTCGCCGGGATGCATTGTGGACTCGCCACTCCCTTCCCATACCGTCTTCAATAACTTATAATAGGCAGAGCCGAAAATAGCACGAGATAAGTTGGTATTGCCGCAAGTCGTCTTCAGACCTTTTGAAACTCGTAACCAATCCTGTCGCCGGGCAATTTTACCGGAAGCACCTTCAGCCCCATCCCCGGCTTAATATCGCTCTCCTTGATACCCTTACTTAACCGACCAAAGACCCTCACCCCATCAAAATCAGCTATAGCCAGAGTATATGGGGCATCATTCTCAAATCCGGTAGGACCATAGTTTACTATAGTATAGGTTACTAGCCTACCATTTCCCTTAATCTCAAACCACTCCACATCACTGCCTAAGCATTTTGAGCAATCCAGCCTCGGGGGAAAGTA
>DATBWO010000148.1:0-3684 GCA_036514775.1 Dehalococcoidia bacterium
AAAGTCAAAATGACAAATTAAAATGCAAAAATCTTCATTTTCTTCTCTTTCAGAGTTAGTATGCTGGTGGCAAGTATATCAGCAATCTCTGTAGCTTCCCTTAGAAGTTTATTAACGGTGTCTTTGTCACCTCTGCCTGAAGCCCTGAGCAGTCCTAACCAAAACTTGCATTCATTTGCCGACTTCAGTGCGTAAGTGAAGAAATTGGTATGATTCACACCCAGTGCAAATTCATAGACACGCTCCGTGAATCCATCTTTGAATTTTGACTTGTCATTTTGGTTCTTGCTTTTTAATTTTCGATGCTGTTTTAGGATTTCTAGCTGTACTACGGATCTGTTTGTTCACTGGATGAGTCTGGACCTATCTTCATCCTCTCAGAAGGACCAGCCTCGACAATGCCAACGAAGACTTCCACCAACTTAGGGTCATACTTAAGCCCGGCACCTTGCCTGAGCTCTTTTAATATCGCCTCATGAGACAAGGCAGGACGGGAAGGACGAGCAGAACTCATAACTGCATAACTATCAGCTATGGCGAGGATGCGAGCTTCTATAGGAATCTCTTCGCCTTTCAGCCCTTCAGGATAACCACGACCATCCCACCTCTCATGATGATGTAAAATGCTACTTACACAGGGAACTAGGTTGGGTATGTTACCGATGATGGTTGCCCCTAATCTAGGATGAGCCTTAATCGCCTTCCAATCTTCTTCATTAAGCTCGCCTTCTTTATTAAGCACTCTATCGGGAATGCCGATTTTTCCAATATCGTGAAGCAAGGCAGAAGTGCTCACCTTAAATACCTCGTCGGGCGACAGTCCAATCGCTTCCGCCAAAGCCACAGCATAAGTGTTAACTTTCTTAGAATGCCCATAAGTATAGGAGTCCTTAGCCTCCACTGCCGAGACTAAGGCATAAACAGCACTCAAACTATCACGTCTGGTATCAATCCCAGGCATCCCCCCATCATCCGGCGGCTTAGGCAAAATCTTGGAGGAGAGATAGATTCGATTACCTCCAGTCCGCTTGGCATAATAAAGAGCAGTATCAGCCACTTCAACAAGTTCACTACCAACCACTCCATCTGAAGGATAGCTAGCCAAACCAATGCTACAAGTCACACTAATTGGCTTCTTCTCCATCTCCCCAGCAATCTGCCCTCGAATTCGCTCAGCGACGACATAGGCATCATCCTTAGCTGTCTGAGGCAAAATGACAACAAATTCATCGCCGCCGTAGCGAAAAGCCTGGTCAACATTTCTGACAGATCTTCTGAGAATTTTCCCTATCTGGCTCATAAGAATGTCTCCAGCAGGATGACCGTGTACATCGTTATAGCTCTTAAAGTTATCCAGGTCAATCATTAATATGGAAAACATCTCACCATAACGAGAATGACGGGAAACCTCTTCTTGGAGTCGCTCTTCAAAATGACGTCGATTAAATAGCCCGGTAAGCTCATCAATACGAGACTTTTGTTCCACCCGGGCATAAAGTTGAGCATTCTCAATTGGCGCAGCAATCTGCAAAGCTACCTTCTCCAGAAGTTTGATTTGCCGGCGGCTGTAAGCGTTAGGTTTGCGACTAGCCAAAATCAAGCTGCCAATATTATGGTCTGTGACAATCAAGGGCAGGTAAACAACAGAACGAATCCCTTGCTGCACATGACTCTCCCAGGTCCAGAATCTGTGTTGCCGTTTCAGATCAGATTCACATATAGCCCGCCTCTCCCGACATGCCAATTCCGTAGCCGTCCCTTCAAGCGGTATCCTTCCCCCCGTCTGCCAAGTAGAACCTATGGTACTGGATAGAGCCATAAAGCAAAGTTCGCTTCCCTCAATTAAAGCGATTGTTGCCCAATCAATATCCACCTCCTTCTTTAATTCTTGGGCGAAACCTTCAAATATCATCTGAATGCTCACGCTGGAGGTCATGATTGCGGTTAAACGGTTAACCAGGGCTATTTCTGCGTCTTGTTCCCTCAATCGCTCATGGAAATACTCTTTTTCCATGCTCGCTGCCACCTGGGCAGCGACGGACTCCAATAAATCAATGTCCTCAACAGCGTAAAGATTCCCATCTCGCTTCTCACCTATTGCCACAATAGCCACAAGCTTCTCTTTATTCATCAGGGGAACGAACATCTTTACCCCTGCCAATTGGATTTCCTCTCTCTCCTCCTCCCATATAGATTGGAATTCAGGAAAGATAGCGAGATTCCTTGCCGGCAATATGGTGCTTTTGTGCTCCAGCCAGGTCACAACAGGACTATCTTGCCTTAACTTCAACTCCTCCATAGGATTATCCTCCACAGGAGGGTGGACAAATTGGGCGCTAAAACCTCCGTTTCCATTCTGGGGCAAAAGCAAGCAAGCTCTCCGACAGTCAACGGACTGCGCAAGCAGCGATATAAATCCGCTACCCAACTGCTCCAGAGTGGGAACACTATGTATCCTGGTGATAAACTGAGATAACTGTCTGCGATAAGAAGCTCTCTCCCCGATAAAGGCTTCTTCCACTTTCTTTTGCCAGAGGTCACGCACCTTGTAAACAAAAAACAGGATAGCGGGAATTCCCAGTCCGATAGCTAGTGCTAAAGAGGCAAAGTTAGGCTCAAAGCCGACGAACCGCTGAGCGAGCTTGAAAAGAAGTAACACAATGCCAACACTACCACCGTAGAGGACTACGTACACGAGGGTTCGGCGGAATACAACCCTGATATCTACCAGACGGTGGGCGATAATAGCGTAGCTGGAGATACAGGCAACGATAAGGTTGCCAATATGAGGTACAGCATATTGATCTGCACGGCGATCAAAGGAGCTAAATAGGAACACCGTCAGGATAGCAATAGCAGTAAATAAATAAACAATCTGATTACGCTCTGTTGGGTTGGATGAGAGCCTGTACTTTTGTATCAAAGAATATATATCCTTGACGCCTACTATAGAAAGAAAAAGTAAACCTATAACAACAAGCCAGGGACCATAGTCAACATTGATGCCGCTGGCAGTGATTTCAACATTCTGGGGGATGTAGCCCAATGCTGCCAGGACAATGGTGGCTATTGGGAAGATATAAGCCCATGGTATTTTGATGCGTTCAGACTGGTAAAAGGAAGAGACAAAGTAATGGAGTTGAACCAGCATCCAAAAGATCACACAAATAATAATTTTAACTTCCAGCTCTTTATTTTGAATTCCCAAGTCGCTGCGATGGAAGAAGCCAGTGAGGCTCCACAGCATGGCAGGAATTAAGAATAGGAGGAAAAGTCTGTGACTTCGTTGCCACGGCCGATTAGATAGTAAAATAACAAATAAGGGGATATAAGCAATCGCGGCAATTAAGGGAATTAAAACATAGACACTCATGATATCACTCTCATATAATCAAACACATCAATCCCGACACAATTTTACCTGTCATTTTGAGCCCCTCCACGAGATTGCTCCGTCCCGAGATCCCCGATTTAATCGGGGACGAACCCGCAATGACTGTTGTGTCACCATTTCTACAAATCATTTTTATATAAATCCATTATCAACATAAATTTGGGGGCTGTCAAGAGGGACTATGGTAATCACCAAAAGGTACCATGTGTTCTCAGTCATGGCTCTCTCAGCATAAGGCGAGCTTGAAGCTTCACCTTTGTCATGCTTCGCCCCGACTTGTCGGGGCGAAG
>DATBWO010000149.1:0-2567 GCA_036514775.1 Dehalococcoidia bacterium
AGGCTTGGCACCTGAAGAAAAGCAGGTTAGTTTTTCAGGAATTGAAAAGGAGGTGGAAGGATGAACATAAAAATTTTAGGACCCGGATGCGCCAGATGTCACCAGTTGGAAAAGACCACCAAGGAGGCGGTGAAAGAGCTCGGCATTGAAGCCACTATAGAAGAGGTCAAGGATATCAACAAAATAGTGGAGTATGCAGTCTTGACCACTCCTGGATTGATAATTAACGAAGAACTGGTCTGCGCCGGGCGGGTGCCCACCAAGGCTGAGCTTACTCACCTTATCGCCAACGCCCTAACCAAAGAAGATAAAACCAAAAGATAGAAGATTAATCTTGGTACAGGAGCCATGCAAGCATACAAGGAGGTAAAAATGACAGGCGAGAAACCGTGTTGTCCCGCAGCGGCAGCCAGGATGATAAAGAAACTGGTCTTGCCCAGTGGTGAAGTTGGTATCTTGAACCTGGAGAACATTCTCAAAGAAGTTGCCGACATGAAGCTGGTTGATGATGAAATTATCAAGAGAGAGTTGCTCAAGAGGGTCAAGATTTACAACTATGTTGCGCCCGGTGCAGAAACTGATTACTCCGAGGCCTTGCTTAAGGCATACAACCGACAATACGGAAATCCACATAGGGAGGTGAAATGATGCCTGAAGAGAAACACTGGGAAGAGGGAATGAAGACCCACGAGAACGTCATATTTTCCTGTTATGGTGGTATGTCAAACACCGGTATAACCAGTGCCCTGGCTTGCCTGGAGGCGGTCAAAGAGCTGGGGCTGGAGAAGGTGGCTATCGGTTGTTTAGCCGCATTGCCGCTTGGGGTGAAGCCGGTGATAGGTAAGACGAAAGCAGCGAAAAAGGTCATTACTGTAGATGGCTGCCCCTTCGAATGCGCCAGGAAGACTGTGGAGCAGTCCGGCTTCAAGCCGACCAAGAGCATTGTGCTCACCAGAGATATAGGCATGAAAAAGAAAGCTCTGCACGAAGACATCGGTGAAAACATTAAAGGAGTCATGGAGTACATTTCTGACGATGAGGTGCAAAAGGCAAAAGAGCTTATCGTAAACGCTATTTCGGATGGTTGAGACTAGTTACATGGATCTCGTGTCACCTGATTCATGTCAAATAAGAGATGCGATTCGGAGTTATTCCGTGCACTGGAACTTATGCTAACGTAAAAATGAGGAAGTGAACCATGCTTCTCCGTGAGTATAAGATAACCAAGGTCGGGCGTAGCTTCTGCAATCCGGAATGGGTTGCGGTAACAGCTGAGCTTAGGGATGACATCAGCGAGGTTTTCCCTTACCTCAATGCTGTCGTTAAAAATGCGGTGTATACCCCTGAAGCGCCAAACCTCAATTTCAAAATGGACGCAGGCGCCGTAAGCCTTATGCCCCGGGAGATAAATGTGGGACAGGTGGCATGTGAGGAGGATGGCGTAAAGGTCCTTGATTATGTCAAAAAGTTGATAAATGATACCTGGGAGAAGCGAGCAAGTATCACCCCTGTCTATGAGAGGAAGGAAGAGATAAAGGCCAAGGATATACTTGATTTTCTGCCCAAGAGCAACTGTCGCGATTGTGGACTCCCCACCTGCTTTGCTTTTGCCGTAGCGTTGCTGAAAGGACAAAAGCACTTATGGGACTGCTCCGCTTTAGGTAAACCGGAATTTGCCGAAGATAAGGAAGTGCTGGCCAGGCTGCTCCAGACTGTCGCTTCGGAGGAGGTAGCCAAGTGAATAAAGTAACCAAGACTAAAAGAAACAAGAATAAGGCAACTAAGAGTAAGAGAACCAAGATTCTATGGATTGTATGCCCTATCGTCCTGGTAGGCTTAGCCGTGTGGCTGATATTAGCTTACGGGACGTCATCTGCGACGCCCCCGCCCTCAAACAACTCTACAGGCCCGGCTGACAGGGTCGAGGTTGTTTACTTTCACCGCACACACCAATGCTATAGCTGTAGATACGCCGAGGAAGAGACACGCTATACGGTGGAAACCTACTTTAATGACGAGCTGGCCAGTGGCAAACTGACTTTCCAATCGCTCGATGTACAGGACAGTAAAAACACCGTTATTGTTGAAAAATATGGTGCCTATGGTTCACAACTGTTTATCAATACCATAAAAGACGGCACTGACCATATTGAACAAGTAACAGACATCTGGCTTGCCATAGGTGATGACGAGGCATTCGTCGAAATAGTGAAGAACAAAATCGAGAAAAGCCTCAATGGAGAGACTTAATGGATTTAAGTGGCATTCTGGGAGACGTCAATATCCCAGCCCTGTCGGCACTGCTTCTAGGGTTGATAACTGCTATTAGTCCTTGTCCTCTGGCTACCAACATTGCTGCTCTGGCATATGTTAGCCGAAGAGTGAAAGAGCGCAGATACGCTGTCATAACTGGAGCGCTCTATACGCTGGGGCGAATGTTTTCTTATTCCGTCATCGGCGTTTTGATAATCGTGGCTGGCCTTGAGATCCCCGGAGTAGCTTCATTTCTTCAAAATTTCGGTGAGCAGGTCCTGGGGCCGCTTCTGATAGTGGTAGGGGTGATAATG